>CALCQB010000195.1 GCA_937897535.1 uncultured Novosphingobium sp.
TCTACACAGGCGAAGACACTCTTTCCCTACACGACGCTCTTCCGATCTGATGAAGATGTCGCAGCCGCCCAGCGTTGCCGCGGCCTTGTCGACGAAGGCAGGCACCGCAGCGGCGTCGGTCACATCGAGGGCTTCGGCAAACACTGTCACGCCGCTGGCAGTCAGCTCGCCAACGATCTTGTCGACCTTTTCCTGGCTGCGGCCGCAGACCGCGACGTGGCACCCTTCGGCCGCCAGTGCATGGGCAACCTTGCGCCCGATCCCGCCGTTCGCGCCCACCAGAATTGCCTTGAGCCCGCCAAGTCCCAGATCCATCGCGCTGTCCTCTCGTCAGTGTTGTTCGATTGCCAGGACTTTGTGGGATGCGCCGGCTTGCGGCCACTGCTTTTTTAATCAGGCGCGCTGGTCCGCCCGGCGGTGCTAGCCAGCAGGCAACGATCGGGAGAAGTGCAGATGGGACGCCTGGTAGGCAAACGCGCCGTGATTCTGGGCGCGAGCAGCGCCGACAACATGGGCCAGCATATCGCCCGGCGGTTCCTGGCCGAAGGCGCGCAGGTGCTGGTTGCCGGACGCAAGGTCGAGGTGCTTCAGGCCTTCGCCAGGGAAAGCGGATGCCTGTGGGCGGCCTGCGACATCACCGACGAAGGCAGTGTCACGGCCCTGGCCGACACCGCGGCCGGGCAGCTTGGCGGAATCGACGTGGCGGTCAATGCAACTGGCTGGGGCCTGCTCAAGCCGTTCCTGGAAACCACGCATCAGGACCTGCTCGAGATGACTGCATTGCAGTTCATCGGGCCGTACCATTTCTACCAGGCGATGATCGGCAAGATGGCGCGGGGCAGCGGCGGGCAGGGCGGTTCGATCATCCAGATCAGTTCGGCCACCGCTTCGATCATGTTCCACGATCATGCGGCCTACATGGGCACCAAGGCCGGAACCGATCACGTGATCCGCTGTGTCGCCAACGAATTCGGGGGCGAGGGCATCCGTGCCAACTCGCTTTCGCCGGGGGTGACTGAAACCCCGATGACGGCCGATGCGCAGCAGGTACCCGGGCTGATGGACAGCTTTATCGGCGGCTATCCGCTGGGCCGCTATGGCACCTCGGACGATGTCGCGGCGGCGGCGGTTTTCCTGGCCAGCGACGAATGCTTCATGACCGGCGAGAATCTGCAGGTCAACGGCGGGCTGACGCTGCGGCGCAACCCGCGCAAGGACGAGATCGAGGCGGCTGTCGCCAAGGCCATGGGAGAGGGTTGAACATGCTTGCACAGATTCCGCTGAAAGTGGTGGCGATGGTCGGCCTGGTGGTCGTGACCCAGGTTCTTGGCTCGACCCTGCTGGTCAAGACCGAAGGTTTTCGGCTGCTCGGTTGGAGCCTCGCCTGCGTGGCGGTCTATGCGCTGTCGTTCTATGTCCTCGCCGAGACGATCCGCCAGGGTATGGCCCTGTCGCTGGTCATGCCGATCCTGGCGGCGCTGGTGCCATTGGCAACGATCGTGGTGGCGGTGACGGTGCTGGGCGAACAGGCCTCGTGGCCCCGGCTGGGACTGCTGTCGCTGGCCTGCCTGCTGATCGGGGCGGCGGCGACAGTTTGAGCTGCGTTCAACCGCTCAGCCTGGCTTTGATTTCCGCGCGCAACAGGTCTTTGCGGACTTTGCCCGAGGCGGTCCGGGGCAGGTCGGCGACGAATTCGAAGCGTTCGGGGGTTTTCTGCTTGGCGAGGCCGCTGGCGGCGACGTGTGCAGCCAGCGCCGCCGCATCCGGTGCCTCGCCGCGCGGCACAACATAGGCGCAGATCCCTTCGCCGAGCCGTGCGTGGGGCATCGCCACCACGCTCGCTTCGGACACTGCCGGATGGGTGTGGAGCACATCCTCGATCTCCTTGGCCGAGATGTTCTCACCGCCGCGGATGATCAGGTCCTTCTTGCGGCCCGTGATGGTAATCGCACCATTGGCGTCGAGCACGCCGAGATCGCCGGTGCGGAAAAAGCCGTCCGGGGTGATCGCTTCGCTGGTCTGGGCCTCGTCGGCATAGCCCAGCAGCATGGCCGGGCCGCGCGCCAGGATCTCGCCTTCGCTGCCAGGCGGCAGATTGTTGTCGTCATGATCGACGATCCGCACCGCATAGTCGACAACCTCACCATCGGTGGTTGCGGCCAGGGGGGCGTCGTGCGGCCAGCCAAAGCTGACCAGCGGTACTTCCGAAGCACCGAACACCCGGAACGCCTTGCAATTTGCGAAGGCGGCGTTGGCTGCCGGGATCAGGTCGGGCGGCACCGCCGCGCCGCCGCAGGCAAAGAACCGCAAACTGGGGAGCGGGTTGGCTGCAGTCCGCGCCGAGTTCGCCAGTTCGACCAGGAACGGCGTTGCTGCAACTGTCCCGACCGCCTGATGGCGTTCGATCAACGCCAGCGCGGTTGCCGCGTCCCAGCTTTCCATCAGTACAGTGCGGGTCCCGCAGACAAACGGTGCCTCGAGCCCGTTGGCATAGCCCGAGACATGGGTGACGGGCGAGGGCATCAGCGTCGCCTCACCTGGCTGCAAGCCCCAGTGCTGCGCGCTGCGCTGCAGGATCCGGGCCAGCGTGACGTGGCTGTGGAGCACGCCCTTGGGCCGCCCGGTGGTGCCCGAGGTGTAGAGCACCAGCTTGACCGCCAGCGGATCGACCGCCGGGCGCACGAAGGCCAGACCGCGTCCCTCGGCCAGCAGCGCCGCATAGTCGGAGCCACCGCTGCCGCGGACCGTGAAGACATGGGCCAGGTCGGGCAGGGTACCGCGTACGCGCTGCGCCATCGCCGCAAAATCGTAGCCGCGAAAACTGGCGGCGACGAACAAGGCCCGCGCCCGGCAATCGCCCAGCATCAACGTCACTTCGTGGTCGCGGTAGATCGGGACGATCGGATTGACCACCAGGCCCGACATCGCCGCGGCGAGGTTGATCACGGCCGCTTCGTGCCAGTTGGGCACCTGAAAGGCCACGACATCACCCGGTCGCAGCCCGCGCGCGTGAAGCGCAGCCGACAGCGCCGTGGCATCGGCCTGCACCTGCGCTCGGGTAACCAGCTGATCGCCATCGACAAAGGCGACGAAATCTGGATCGGCGGCGGTCAGCGCCTCGGCCTGGTCGGCGATGGTTCGCAGGTCCCAGACCCCTGCCGTGGCATAGGCGGCGAGGTGCGGGGGCGGGGTTTTCAGCCAGTTCCACGGCGGCGGGGTGCGATCGGTCATTGCTGCTGAGTGCCTGTAGCCCCGCAGCGGGCCAACTGGCCAAAAGGCCGGTTAGCTGCTGTGACACCTGACAACTGTCCCAGCTTGCCCCGGCGCTGGCGGTTTGCTCAAACCGTGCCCAGCAAGCGAACCGAGAGGATACCCCCACGTGAACCGTGCCCAGCGCGTTGGCGACGTCGCCGAGATCATGCTCGACTATGTCGAGAACAAGAAAACCCACCAGACCGACAAACTGATGCGGGTGCCGAGCCGCAGCTACACCGATCCCGACCAGTGGCGCGCGGAGATGGAGCTGGTGTTCAAGCGGGTTCCGCTGATGCTGGCGTTCACTGCCGAAATTCCCAAGCCCGGTGACTACAAGGCGATGGATGCGGCTGGCCATCCGGTGCTGATCAACCGCGACAAGGCCGGCAAGGTCCGCGCGTTCCTCAACGTCTGCTCGCATCGCGCCGCACCGGTGGCGAGCGAAGGCTATGGCAATTGCCCGCGGTTTACCTGCAAGTATCACGGCTGGACCTATGGCCAGGATGGCAAGCTGATCGGGGTGTCAGAAGCCTCGACCTTTGGCGAAGTCACCAAGTCGGAGCTTGGACTGCGCGAACTGCCCTGCGAGGAACGGGCCGGGATGGTCTTTGTCTGCCTGACCCCGAACGCCCCGCTCGATCTCGATGGCTATTTCCGCGGCTATCTGGAAGATTTCGAAGCGCTCGACTTTGGCAACTGGTCCTACCTCGGCAGCCGGGTGATCGAAGGGGCGAACTGGAAAATCGCCTTCGATGGCTACCTCGAAGGCTATCACTTCGCTTCGCTCCATCCCGAAACGATAGCCCCGCGTACCCCGTCCAACTGCATGCATTACGAGGCCTATGGCCCCAACATCCGGATCGGCTTTCCCCACCGCCGGATCGCCGAGGCGCTACGCCCGCTGCCGCGCGAAACCTGGGGCGAGCAGGAAAACAACGGATTCGATTTCGTCCGGATCATGTTCCCCAATGTCTCGGCCTTCATCGCGCCCGAGATCACCCAGATCGCCCAGTTGTTCCCCGGACCGACGCCGGGGCAGAACCGCACCGTTCTCAACTACCTGCGGCGCGAACCGATCAAGGACGATGAAGACCGCGCTGGCGTCGAGGCTGCGATCAACTTCTTCCGCGACGTGACCTATAACGAGGATTACCTGATCGGGCTCGAAATCCAGAAAGGCCTCGAATCCGGCGCGCACGACGAGCTGGTGTTCGGCAAGAACGAGCGCGGCAACCAGTACTTCCACGAATGGCTCAACTGGTATCTCGAAGACGATCCCTCGGCCCCTCAGCCGGAGCTGTGACCGCAAATGGCGGTTACCCTGATCACCTTGCTCAAGCGCCGCGCGGGGCTGAGCAAGGCTGATTTCATCGCCTATTACGAGGCGCATCACCGCAAGATCGGTGAACAGGTGCTGGGTGGCTATGCAACCCGCTATGTCCGCCGGTTCCTCCATCCGAGCGACGGGCAGGACCAGGTCTGCGATGCCGATGTCGTGCTGGAAATCGATTTCCCCGATGCCGAAACCCGCGACGCATGTTTTGCCGCCATGAGTGACCCGGCGGTGATGGCGATGATCGTCGCGGACGAGGAAAAGCTGTTCGACCGCAGCCGGATTCGCACTTTCAACGTGGAAGAAAGCGTTTCAGTCCTGCCAGCGGTACAGGGCTGATCAACCCGCCCGGTCTTCGAACAGGATACCGTATTCGCGCCGGGTGAACAGCCAGCGGCCGTCACGCTTTTCAAGGGTGTCGTTGTAGCGCCCGGTGCCGCGGACCCGTTGGCCGGTGGCCGGATCGTCATAAATCTCGATGGTATAGGCGACCGCCGTGGCGTGGCTTCCGTCCACCGCAATCGCGCCCGGCTGCATGAAGTAGACCATCGGCCGGGTGCAGTTATCCAGCCCATAGTGCTTCATCGATTCGATCCAGCCTGAAACGATCGTCTCCTTGCCTTCGAAATCACCGAGGTCGGGATAGTCGAGCAGTGACCACGAGGCGTCGTCGGCCCAGATCGTGCTCCAGATCGCCGGGTCCTTGGTCATCACGCCGTGGGCATGGGTATCCATCAGTTCGCGGATCGCAACGCGGTCTTCAAGCGGGCCGGTGAAAGCCATCGCGGTTCTCCTACCAGGCGTGGGCTTCGCCGTTCCATTTGAGGAAATCGCCCGAAGTCTCGAGCGTCCAGTCGGCCGCGACCTGGCGAATGCCGGCTGCGCTGTCCTGCGGGGTAATTTCGGCACCAGGGCCACCCATGTCGGTCTGGACCCAGCCGGGATGGACCAGTCCGATGATCACGCCACGATCCTTGAGGTCGATCGCGACCGAGCGCATCAGCCGGTTGAGTGCGGCCTTGGCGGCGACATAGCCGTAGAACCCGCCGTAGGGCCAGGTCGAGGCGGCGAGCTGGCTGGTGATGTTGATCACCTTCGACCCGGCCGCGAGCTGCGGAAGGAACGCGTGCAGCACCCGGAGCGGGCCCTTGACCATCACGTTGATCGCATCATCGAACGGAGCCCAGTCGATGCTTTCGACCTCGTTGGCGACCGAGCCGGTGATCCCGGCGACGTTGTAGACGATGTCGATCGGCACGCCGCCGGTCGAAGCCGCGCCGGCCTTGACAGAAGCGTCGTCGCCCACGTCCATCGCATGGACCGTCAGCTTGCCGTTCGATCCGGCAGCCAGCGCATTCAGCGCCTCGGCCCCAGCGGGGTCGCGCACCAGGGCGATGATCCGGTCGCCTGCCGCCAGATGCTGTCGGGTTAGTTCGAGTCCGATCCCGCGCCCCGCGCCGGTAATTGCCATAGTAGCCATCAGCCGCGTCTCCCTTCGATCCAGTCGTTGAGCACTTCATGGAAGAAGCGCACCCTTGTTTCCTGCGCGGGGAGATAGGCGTCGGTGTACCCGCGCGAATGCATCCCGGCCTGCATCCCTTCGGCCAGTTCCATGTCCTGGTAAACTATCTGTCCGGCCAGTTCGGGAATTCCGCGCCCGCCGTCGAACACGCGGTGCTCGCATTGCGCGGCTTCGCGCAGCGGCTTGGGTCCGGCCATGATCGATTCGACCGTATCTTGCCCGGCGACCGGGAACGCCATGCACCACAGGTCGAAGAAGCACTTCTCGGGATCGTCGGGATGAGGCTCGCTACGGAAAAAGATCAGGTTGTCGGGCAGAAAGCTGATCGTGACGTTGGGGAACATCACCGTATGCGGGCTGTCCGTGATCTCCTCGTCGCTCATGTGCTCATAGTGGACGTAGCCCCGCTCGCGCCATAACCGCTTCTTGGCCGCCTTCATGTCGAGCCAGCCCTGCAGCACGAAGTCCTCGTAGCTTGCATAGCTGTCGGGATCGACGTCCCACGCGCGCAGCATCGCCTCGAACACCGCATTGCGGCCGTCGGCCGGGCGGTCCGACAGCGAGGGCCGCATCGGCTGGACCGTGCGGCCATGTCCGGCGGGCCACATCTCGTGCCGGGCGGTATCGACGTCCTGATCGATCCATGGCGGCACCTGCGGATGGGCGGTGCGGGTGTGGTAGCTTTCGCTGAAGTTGTCGGTGACGAACTTCCAGTTGGCATTGATCTCAATCCGGTACCAGGCGACCCGGACCGCGGTGTCCATCGGGTAGTTCTGGTAGACCTGCGGCATCGGGGCGAGGAATTCGGGCAGGCTCGGGCCCTCGGGAGCCATGGTATACCACACGAACCCGCCCCAGGTATCGCAGCGCAGTTCCTTGAGCCGGACTTTGCCGCAGGGATCGCCTTGCGGGAAATCGTCGCGGTCCTGGGCGAACTGCAGTACGCCGTCGAGCCCATAGCGCCAGCCGTGATAGGGGCAACTGATCGCGTCGGCCGACGACGACCCGTTCACCAGCCGCATGCCGCTGCGCGCCGCCGCCGCGGCCAGGGCCGGATGGCTTTCCAGCCGGGTGTGCATGCCGCTGACGATGTCCAGCCCGGCGTCCAGCGCCTGCACCAGGGTTGGCACCCAA
>CALCQB010000196.1 GCA_937897535.1 uncultured Novosphingobium sp.
CGTCGACGTGGGAGACAGCGACGATTTCCAGTCCAGCTTTCACGTTCGCCGGGATTTCGGCGAGGTCCTTGACGTTGTCCTCGGGAATCAGGACCAGCTTGATCCCGCCGCGCAGCGCGGCCAGCAGCTTTTCCTTCAAACCGCCGATCGCCAGCACCCGCCCGCGCAGCGTGACCTCGCCGGTCATAGCGACATCCTTGCGGACCGGAATGCCGGTCAGGGTCGAGACGATCGAGGTGACCATGCCCACGCCCGCGCTCGGCCCGTCCTTCGGCACCGCGCCTTCGGGCAAGTGGATATGGATGTCCTTGCGCGCGATCAGGCTGGGTTTGATCCCGTAAGCCGGCGAGCGCGCCTTCACGAAGCTGAAGGCGGCCTGGATCGATTCGGTCATCACTTCACCGAGCTTGCCGGTGGTCTTGACCCCGCCCTTGCCCGGCACGGTGACGCTTTCGATCGTCAGCAGCTCGCCGCCGACTTCGGTCCAGGCGAGGCCGGTAACCGCGCCGACCTGATGCTCGTCCTCGGCCATGCCATAGCGGAACTTGCGGACCCCGGCGAAGTCGCCGAGATTTTCCGAAGTTACGGTGACCGCCTTGGACTTGCCTTCCAGGATCTGGCGCAGGCTCTTGCGGGCCAGCTTGGCAATGTCGCGCTCGAGCGTACGGACCCCGGCTTCCCGGGTATAATAGCGGATCAGGTCGCGCAGCGCTTCGGCGGTCAGGGTGAACTCACCCTTCTTGAGGCCGTGCGCCTCGACCTGCTTGTCGACCAGATGGCGGGTCGCGATCTCGACCTTTTCGTCCTCGGTGTAGCCTTCGAGCCGAATGATCTCCATCCGGTCGAGCAGCGCCTGCGGCAGGTTGAGGCTGTTGGCGGTGCAGACGAACATCACGTCCGACAGGTCGTAGTCGAGCTCAAGATAGTGATCCTGGAACTTGGAATTCTGCTCCGGATCGAGCACTTCGAGCAAGGCCGAGGCCGGATCGCCGCGGAAATCCTGACCGAGCTTGTCGATCTCATCAAGCAAGAACAGCGGGTTGCTGGTCCCGGCCTTCTTGAGGTTCGAGATGATCTTGCCCGGCAGCGAGCCGATATAGGTCCGGCGATGGCCGCGAATTTCGGCCTCGTCGCGCACGCCGCCAAGCGACTGGCGGATGAACTCGCGGCCCGTGGCATTGGCGATCGACTTGCCGAGGCTGGTCTTGCCGACCCCCGGAGGGCCGACCAGGCACAGGATCGGGCCCTTGAGCTTGTTGGTTCGCGCCTGCACCGCCAGATACTCGACGATCCGGTCCTTGACCTTGTCGAGCGCGTAGTGATCGGCATCGAGCACGGCCTGGGCCGCGCCGATATCCTTCTTGAGCTTGCTCTTCTTGCCCCACGGCAGGCCGAGCAGAATATCGAGGTAATTGCGGATGACGGTCGCTTCGGCGCTCATCGGCTGCATCGTCTTGAGCTTCTTGAGCTCGGCATTGGCCTTGGCGCGGGCTTCCTTCGACAGCTTGAGCCGGTCGATCTTGTCCTGCAGTTCCTGGATCTCGTTGGCTTCCTCGCCGTCCCCGCCGCCGAGTTCGGATTGGATCGCCTTCATTTGCTCATTGAGGTAATACTCGCGCTGGGTCTTTTCCATCTGGCGCTTCACCCGCCCGCGGATCCGCCGCTCGACCTGGAGCACGCCCAGTTCGCCTTCCATGAACGAATAGGCCATTTCCAGCCGCTTCAGGGGATCGGCCTCGCTCAGCAGCGCCTGCTTGTCGGAAACCTTGGCCTGGATGTGCGCGGCGACTGCATCGGCGAGCTGCGCGGCATCGACGATTTCGCCCAGGTTCTCCCCCGCCTCGGCCGGGAGCTTCTTGTTGAGCTTGGCATATTCGCCGAAGGTCTCGACCACCGAGCGCATCATCCCGGCGACTTCGTTGCCCGAGACGCTGACCGGTTCGACCAGCGAAAGCTGCGCCACCACCATCTCGCCCTGGGCGGTCTGTTCCAGCCGCAAACTGTCCAGCTCTGCGCGCTGCTTGGCCTCGACCAGCACCCGCACGGTGCCGTCGGGCAGCTTGAGCAGCTGAAGCACGGTCGCGATCACGCCGATGTCGAACAGGTCTTCCTCGGCCGGATCGTCGCAGCCGGGATCAAGCTGGGCGAGCAGGAAGATATCCTTGTCGCCGGTGCTGGCCATCGCCGCCTCGAGCGCGGCCACCGATTTGTCGCGGCCCACGAACAGCGGCACGACCATGCCGGGGAACACGACGATGTCGCGTAGCGGCAGCAGGGGAAGAAGTTTCGTCATAAGTCCGTCCAATCGGGCCCTGGGATAGGCCGACGCGGGTGAATCCCGCCTTTGCACCGGGATATGGGGGCACCCTGCCCCGCGTGCAATGGTCCGGGCCAATCGCGGCTGTGGATGGCCGGTTTGACACCCGGGGGACCGGCAAGCAAGCTGACACCGATTGCAACGGAGATAGCCTGGCGATGAATTCCGAACGGAAAGCGGCCCTGGCCAAGGTCCCGGCCGTGACCCTCGGCTTCTGGATCATCAAGATCCTGGCCACCACGCTGGGTGAAACCGGCGGCGATGCGCTGTCGATGACTTACGATTTCGGCTATCTGGCCAGCAGCGCGATCTTCGTGGTGCCGATGGTCCTGCTGATCGCCGCGCAGATCCGCGCCGACCGGTTCAACCCGTGGCTCTACTGGGCGACGATCATCGCCTCGACCACGGCCGGCACCACCATGGCCGATTTCGCCACCCGCGATCTCGGCATCGGCTATCCCGGCGGCTCGCTGCTGCTGCTGGCGGCGGTGCTGGCCTGCCTGATCGCGTGGTACCGGACGCTGGGCAGCATCGATGTCGGCACCGTATCGAGCCCGAGGACCGAGGCGTTCTATTGGGCGACGATCACCTTTTCGCAGACGCTGGGCACCGCGCTGGGCGATTGGGTGGCAGATTCGGGGCCGGGCTATCTCGGCGGAGCGCTGATCTTCGGGGCCGCGCTGGCAATAGTCGCATTGCTGTGGTTCCGCTCGGGCATCAGCAAGGCCGTACTGTTCTGGGCGGCCTTCATCCTGACCCGTCCGCTGGGCGCGACCGTCGGCGACTTCCTCGACAAGCCGCTCGATCACGGCGGGCTCGACCTGAGCCGGCCGCTCGCCTCTCTGGCGCTGGGGGTCGCGATTGCCGTGCTGGTCTGGGCCTTGCCGCAGCGCGCGGGCGAACATCCGGCAAACTGATGGCGGCGCGGTTGCCTGACGGCCCGCAACGAAGCAGGATGATGACTGCAACACCATCACGGGGATTCGCCGCCATGCGCAAACTGACCATCGCCGCCCTGGCCGGAGCCCTCGCGCTCGGCGTTCCGACCTTGCTGCGGGCGGCCGATCCTGCGCCCAGGCAGACGGTGATCACAGCCGCGCGCTATCTTGACGTGAACACTGGCAAATATGTCGAGCATCCGGCGATCTTCGTCGGTGCAGACGGGCGGATCACCGGGATCGCTGATGCCCGCACCGTCAAATGGGGTGCCGACGTCAAGCATATCGACATGGGCGACAAGACCCTGCTGCCCGGACTGATTGACATGCACGTTCACCTCGACAGCCCGGCCGATATCGGCGGCTGGCGCTCCCTTGAATACACCGACAGCTTCTTCGCGATGACCGCGGTCAGCAACGGCCGGGCGATGCTCGATGC
>CALCQB010000197.1 GCA_937897535.1 uncultured Novosphingobium sp.
ACGACGCTCTTCCGATCTGCCAAGACTGCGCCGATCCTGCCGATCTACGATACGCGCGGGATTGTCAGCCGGGTTAACGGCATGGCCGATATCGATCATGTGACAGTGGCGATCGAACGGATTATGACTGCCTGATAGCCACGCCCGGTCTGGCGCGGCCAGACCTTGGGGAGTAGCAGGCATGGGCAGGTTCACTCTGGCATTTGCGGTACTGGCGTTCGCCAGCACGGCCGCAATTCCGGCCACCGCCGAAGTGGCTTCGGTTTCCGAGAGTGGCTTCGTCGTCAAGCAATCGGTCGTCGCGGCGGCGGACAAGGCGGACGTCTGGAAGGCGCTGGTTGCTCCGCACAAATGGTGGAACAAGGCGCACACCTGGTCGGGCAATGCCGACAATCTTTATCTCGATGCCCAGGCGACCGGCTGCTTTTGTGAAAAGCTGCCCAAGCCGGCCGATGCCCCGGCCGACCAACGGATGGGCAGCGTCGAGCATATGCACGTGATCTACGCCGATCCGCAGGGTGGAATTTTGCGGATGACTGGAGGTCTGGGGCCACTCCAGGGCGAGGCACTGGGCGGGATCATGACGATCAAGCTGGTCAGCATCGAAGGCGGCACCCGGATCGACGTCGACTATGCCGTGGGCGGACTGCTGCGGATCAAGGGCGAGCAGATTGCGACGCCGGTCGACAAGGTTCTGGGCGAACAGTTCGGGCGGCTGGCGGCGTTGTTTCCGGCTGCTCCGGCCGCGCCGAACTGATTGCTGCAAGCGGCAAGCGGCTTTGACCTGGCCGGCCCGTTCGGTTAGGCTTTGCCCCTCGCTGTCTCACGCTGCACCATCCGTCGTGCCAGGCGTTGACATGCCACGCGAATCGCCTTAAGCGCGCGCTTCACTCGAAAGAACGGGGTCAGTCTGGCAGGCGAAAGCGGTTATGCGCGCCAACCAGGCTTTTTGCCGTTCTAACCCGGGTGAAGCGTTGAGATGGGGGGTTCGCACCCGCTGCCCCCTGTGGAGCATGGAGAATTAAGTGGCTCGTATTGCAGGGGTAAACATCCCCACCAACAAGCGCGTTATCATTGCGCTGACCTACATCCATGGCATTGGCTCGTTCAAGGCCCGCCAGATCGTCGACCAGCTTGGCATCGATCATGCCCGCCGCGTGAACGACCTGACCGATCAGGAAGTGCTGCACATCCGCGAAGCGATAGACGCAGACCACACCGTTGAAGGTGACCTGCGCCGCACCACCGCGATGAACATCAAGCGCCTGATGGACCTGGCCTGCTATCGCGGACTGCGTCACCGCAAGGGCCTGCCGGTCCGCGGTCAGCGCACTCACACCAACGCCCGCACCCGCAAGGGCAAGGCCAAGCCAATCGCCGGCAAGAAGAAGTAAGCCCCGGACTTCGGTCTCAGGCTTTCCCTTCCCGATTTCGAGTAGGATAGAAAAATGGCACGCGAACCCCAGCGCATCAAGCGCCGCGAGCGGAAGAACATCAGCAGCGGCATTGCGCATGTCAACGCCAGCTTCAACAATACCATGATCACCATCACCGACGCCCAGGGCAACGCCATTTCGTGGTCGAGCGCCGGCGCGATGGGCTTCAAGGGCAGCCGCAAGTCGACCCCCTACGCCGCTCAGGTGGCTGCGGACGACGCCGGCAAGAAGGCCGCCGAACACGGCGTGCGCACCCTCGAAGTCGAAGTGAAGGGCCCTGGTTCGGGCCGTGAAAGCGCGCTGCGTGCCCTGCAGGCGGTTGGCTTCACCATCACTTCGATCCGCGACGTCACCCCGATCCCGCACAACGGTGTGCGGCCTTCGAAGCGCCGCCGCGTCTGATTTACCGTTCGCGATCAGGCGTCCGGCCTGGTCGCGGTTTCGGATCGGTCGCGGCTCCTCGGTTTGAGGAGGGCGGCCGTTCCCGCCAGAATTCAACCCCAAGGGGAAGTCCATGTCTGTCAATATCAAGAACTGGCAGGAACTTAAGAAGCCCAGCACTCTCGAAGTGAAGTCGGGCAATGATGCGAGCCGCCGCGCGACCTTCGTCGCCGAGCCGCTTGAGCGGGGCTTCGGCCTGACGCTGGGCAATGCCCTGCGCCGCGTGCTGCTGTCTTCGCTGCAGGGCGCCGCCATCACCTCGATCAAGATCGAAAACGTGCTGCACGAGTTCTCCTCGCTCGCCGGGGTGCGCGAAGACGTTACCGACATCGTGCTCAACGTGAAGCAGATCGCGCTGCGGATGCAGGGCGAAGGCCCCAAGCGGCTGCAGCTGTCGGCGACTGGCCCGGCCGAGGTCAAGGCCGGCGACATCGCCGTCTCGGGCGATATCGAGGTCATGAACAAGGACCTGGTGATCTGCCACCTTGATGAAGGCGCGACCTTCAACATGGAACTGACCGCCGACACCGGCAAGGGCTATGTCCCGGCCGTGGGCAACCGCCCGATCGACGCGCCGATCGGGCTGATCCCGGTCGACTCGCTCTATTCGCCGGTCCGCCAAGTCAGCTACAAGGTCGACAACGCCCGGATCGGGCAGGAACTCGATTACGACAAGCTCAGCCTGTCGGTCGAAACCGATGGCACGATCTCTCCGGAAGATGCCGTGGCCTATGCCGCGCGGATCCTCCAGGACCAGCTCTCGCTGTTCGTCCACTTCGAAGATGCAATGCCGGTCGGCGGTTCGCCGATGATCGGGATGGCGGCTTCGGCTCCGGCCGACGAAGGCGATACCAACCAGCTCAACCGTTACCTGCTCAAGAAGGTCGACGAGCTGGAACTGTCGGTCCGTTCGGCCAACTGCCTCAAGAACGACAACATCATCTACATCGGCGACCTGGTCCAGAAGACCGAGGCCGAGATGCTCCGTACCCCGAACTTCGGCCGCAAGAGCCTCAACGAGATCAAGGAAGTCCTGAGCTCGATGGGCCTGCGCCTCGGTATGGACATCCCCGGCTGGCCGCCCGAGAACATCGAGGAGATGGCCAAGAAGCTCGAACAAGAGCTGCTCGGCTAAGCGATTTGGCGGGACCTCTGTGGGGGTCCCGCCACCACGGTACCGGCAGCCGCCGCAAGTGCTGCCTGGATCGGGCTACCTGATACGGGCCCCATACGAACGAAGGACCATACCATGCGTCATAAATACGGCGGGCGTAAGCTCAACCGCACTTCCAGCCACCGCAAGGCCCTGTTCCGCAACATGGCCGCCGCGCTGATCAAGCATGAGCAGATCACCACGACCCTGCCCAAGGCGCGTGAACTGCGCCCTTACGTTGAAAAGCTGATCACGCTGGCCAAGCATGGCGGGCTGTCGAACCGCCGTCTGGCCCACGCCCGGCTGCTCGACGATGCCCAGCTGGTCAAGCTGTTCGACGTGCTGGCCGCGCGCTATGCCGACCGCGCCGGTGGCTACACCCGCGTGATCAAGGCTGGCTTCCGCGCCGGTGACGCTTCGGCGATGGCGGTGATCGAACTGGTTGACCGCGATGTCGATGCCAAGGGCCAGGATTCGGGTCCAGTCTATCAGGACGAAGCCGAGCTCGTCTGATCGACGCCCATTGATTCGGGGACGCCGTTCGTCGAACGGCGAATTGCAAAGGCGGGGGCAAGCGCTAGGCTTGGCCCCGCCTTTTGCATTTCTGGGGAGTTTCCCGTGACCGTCCGTGCCCGCGCCTTGATCGGTGCCCTGCTCGCCGTATCTGCCGTTTCCGCCACCGCGCAGGAGCTGAAACTGACTTATCCGCAAACCGCCAGGGACTCCGTTGTCGAGGTTCAGTTCGGAGAGAAGCTGGCCGATCCGTATCGCTGGCTCGAAAACGACGTGCGTAGCGATCCAAAAGTGGCGGACTGGGTCAGGCAGCAGAATGCGGTGACGCAAGGCTATCTGGCCGGCTTGCCGCAGCGCGGCTGGTTTGCACAGCGGATCAAGGCGCTGATGGATTACGAACGGTTCGGGCTGCCGCAAAAGGCCGGTGCCAACTATTTCTACTCGCGCAATTCGGGGCTGCAGAACCAGTCGCAGCTGTTTGTGCGCAAGGGGCTGGACGGAGCGCCCCGATTGCTGCTCGATCCCAACGCCTGGGCCAAGGACGGCGCAACCGCGCTGGCCGGGTGGGAACCATCTGACAATGGCAAGCTGCTGGCCTACCTGATCCAGGATGGCGGTTCGGACTGGCGGACGATCAAGCTGCTCGACGTGTCGAGCGGCAAGGTCCTGCCCGATGAGATCCACTGGGCCAAATTCACCGGCATTTCGTGGGTCGGCAATTCCGGCTTCCTTTATTCACGCTTTCCCGAGCCGGAGAAGGGTCAGGAATTCCAGTCGCTCAATACCGGGCAAGCGGTGTGGTTCCACAAGATCGGCACGCCGCAATCGGCCGACCGGCTGGTCTACGCCACCCCCGACCGGCCCAAGCTGGGCCACGGCGCGCAAGTGACGCATGACGGACGCTGGCTGGTGATCACCTCCTCGCAAGGGACCGACAGCCGCTACGAAGTTCACGTGATGCGACTGAATCGCGGCAAGTGGGGCAAGCCCGAGGCGCTGGTTTCGGGTCTGGACCACGACTGGCGGCTGATCGACGGCATGGGCGATACGCTCTATTTCATCACCAACAAGGGCGCGCCCAAGCTCAAGGTGGTCAAGGTCGAGCTGTCGAAGGGCGTGGCGGGGCACCAGTTCGCAGATGTCATCCCCGAACGCGAGGAAACGCTGGAGCGGGCGCAGATCGTCGGCAACCGGCTGATGAACGAAACCGAGATCCGGGTCCATCCTGACAAGGGCGGAACCAAGGAAATCGCCAAGATCCGCGAAGGCGACATGATCCGGCTCGATGCGGCCAACGGCAGCTTCGAGGTCATCGGCGTCGACGATTTCTCCAACAGTTCGCCCGCAGTGCT
>CALCQB010000198.1 GCA_937897535.1 uncultured Novosphingobium sp.
TGTGACAGCCGTGGCGCCGGCCTCATCGGCCAATTCCCTAATAGTATCCGGCCCGCGCGAATTCGCGACGAGCACGTGATGTCCTGCTGCACTCAATTTTCGCACGAGCGTAGCACCGATGAAGCCGACACCCAGGATACCGATTTTCATATTTGATCCTTCGATTGTAAAATTGACAGAGCCCGTGAGCGCTCGCCCGCTCGCTCGACCGGGACGCAAGCGCTTCGTGAGTGCCCAATGATCGGCAAGCAAGAAATTCGTCCACCCCAGATGAACGGTCGGTTTTGGGCTACTGGCCAGCTACAAAGGCGAGGCCATCCAATGGCCTCGCCTTCGTTGCGATCACGTCAATTCGAACCAGCTCAGAAGCGAACAGTCACCTCGGCACCGTAGGTGCGCGGCGTTCCGTAATTGCCGTTCGCCTGGCGAATTGCCGAGAGGTAGAAGTATCCGACCTTGTAGTCGGTGTTGCCGATGTTCTTCACGAAGGCCCGCAGCGTGAACCTGTCATTTGCGGGTGTGTAGGTCACAAACGCATTTTGCAGGCTGTAAGCTGGCTGCGTCGAATCTGCGCTACCGAATTCGCCGAAATGGACCCTGCCGCTGAAGTAGGATTCGCCGCGGAGAACAAGCTTCCCGCCGCCTACATCGGCCGTATATTGGAGCCCGAGATTGAGCGAATAGGGTGCAGCGCGGTTCAACCAATTGCCCGAGACATCGAACAGGTGTCCGGCCGGTGCAAGGACGTTCGCGAGCGGATCGCCCGAGCCGCAGGCGCCTTGAACCAGCACTTCGTTGCAATTCTTGAAGTCGGTGTATTTGGCCGACTGGACCATGCCCGAGGCATCGAACTCCAGTCCGGGTGCCAGCAACGCAGTGAGCGAGAATTCCGCCCCGTAGATCTTGGCCTCGGCGGCATTCAGGACAAAGAAAGTACCGACATCGACGACCTTCTGAACCTGCAGGTTGGAAATCGTATAGTGATAGCCGGCCAGGTTGAAGCGGACACGGTTGTCGGCAAACTTGGCCTTGATCCCGGCTTCATAACCCTGAATGTGCTCCGGATCGAATGAGTTGCCAGCGCTGTTTGCAGCATAACCGCCGGACTTGAAGCCCTTCGACCATTGACCATAGATCATCACGTCGTCCGTGACATCGAATTGCGCACCAAATCTGGGTGTCCAGGCATCGGCAACCTTGGACGGCAAAGTCTGCAGCGGAAATGCCGGGAACCCGCCGACCAAGAGCGACATGGTCGCGGTCTTTTTGTCGTGATTGTAACGAACGCCCGCCTGGAGGCGGAAACGGTCGGTCACTGAAAAGGTGTGATCGGTGAATACCGCGTAGGATTCTGCGGTAATCTTGCTGTAAGTGTCGAAGTCAGCAGTAAATCCTGGAACATTGAAGGGCGTATGCGAAAGCCCCAGGTAATTGTCCTTGTAATAGAAAACACCGAAAATCGACTTCAGCCGATCGTCAAATGTCGAACCGCTAAGGTCGAACTCCTGCGAGAACGTATCGCTCTTGATATTCTGGAGCGTCTCGACGCTGGCTGCAGCGCTCGAATCGCCATCGATCAGCATTTCGTCCTTGAAGGTCTGATAGCCGGTGATCGATTTGAGGTCGAATTGATCGGAAAGCGGGATGTTGATCGTCCCCGACGCCTGGAAGTACTTTGAGTGCGTATAGGGCGAAATCTCGCTGTAAGTCCGATGCGGTACGAACGATTGCGTGCCGAGGAAGGGCAGGAAATAGCCCACGTCAGGCGGGCTGATCGATTCGGTGACAGGGACCGTTTGCGTATCGAGGTAGATTGCCTCGAGCTGGACATTCAGGCCTTTTGCATCGCCAATGTCGAGCGCGAAGCGCCCGCCAGCGAACTTGCCGGAGTCGAGCCGTTTTGCTGCTCCCGGGTTCGTCGCGAGATTGACCGCGTAACCCTTTTCCTGATTGTCATAGATCCCGGAAATCAGGACCCGAACATTGTCGGATAGCGGGCCGGAAACGCGTCCTTGGATCCCGTAGTGATTGTAGTTGCCATATCGACCGGTGACTTCACCTTCGAACGTCGAGGTGGGGCGCTTTAATACATAGTTCACGACGCCGCCGGTGGCATTGCGACCATAGAGCGTCCCCTGGGGTCCCGACAGTACTTCGACCCGCTCAAGGTCGGCCATGGCCGAGTCCACGCTGCGCGACCGCGGCTGGTAGACGCCGTTGATATGCGTTGCGACCGAGGGATCTTCGGCGCCCGAGGTGAGACCGGTGCTGATCCCGCGCAGGGTAATCAGGCTGGTGCCGTAATACCGACCGACAACCAACGACGGGACTTCGGATTGGAGTCCGGAAATGTCCTGGATCTGGCGGGTCTCCAACTGATCACTATTCAACGCAGTGATCGAAGCAGGCACCTTCTGGAGGTTCTGCTCCCGCTTCTGCGCAGTCACGACGATCTCGGACAGCCCAGTGTTCGCCGCATCATCTGCTGCTTCCGGTGCAGCGTTCGCAGGCGCAGCTTCATCGGCACGCGCGGCACCGCTGCCAAGTATCGTCATTGCACCGATTGCGCAGCCAACCATGATTCGCAGCCGGAAATTGCTGTTTGCAGTCATTTTTCGCCCCTCCCATCGGGTCATGTTCACGATGCCGGTTAAAGGCTCGTTTGATTTCTGCTCGCTTGGTACCCAGTCGAGCAATTTTTGCAAGGCATTTTTGCCTCCAATTGCCCCCAAACGCGCATTTCTGGTATTTTCGAGCCATAAACTTGGGATTAGAGTTACCCATGGGTCTGAATGGCGTGCTACAGATTGGGAACAGGTGCGATCGGGATGGAGGGAAAAATGAGCCAGAGCCAAAGTGACGAAATCGAAATTCCGGCGGCAAAAACACCGCAGGACGTCCAACTCATGGAATTGCTCGACAAGCAGGCCCTGCACGACAACCTGATGCTCTATTGCCGGGCGGTCGATCGCATGAACGCCGAGCAGATCAAATCGACCTACTGGCCCGACGGGACCGATGATCATGGCTCATTCGTTGGAAGTGGGGACGGATGGGGTGACGCCGCAGTCGTCTGGAAGGACCTGAACCGTTCGGTCAACCACCACGTTAGCAATGTCTTGAGCGAAATCGACGGAAATTTCGCCAAACGCGAAAGCATGTTCATGTGCGTGGTCGTGTTCAAGGATCCGGCGAAGACGGTGTTTCTTGGCGGCCGGTACCGCGACCTCTGTGAGAAGCGCGACGGACAATGGAAGGTTCTGAGGCGAGTTTGCGTGTGGGATTGGTGCGAGGAGCAGAGTACCCAAGTTGGGTGGCAAATGGTCGGCATTCCGCAGAACACCAACTGGGGACGCTTCTTCCCCGACGATCCAATCTACAAGGATTGGCAATATAGCGACCCACTGCCCTGTCCGCATTAGGCGGCAGCGTCAGCAAGGCTGTCGACTAGGCAACAACGATACTGCGCATGCTCTCCTGGCTAGCAAGACGAGCCTGGGCTGAGATGCCAACGCCTGGTATAAGGTCGAAGCCGTGGAATGCGCCGGGGACGACGCGCAATTCGACCGGCACGCCAGCTGCGGCCAATCGTCCCGCATAGGCGAGATTTTCCTCGAGGAAGAGATCGAGCGACCCGACAGAAATGAAGGTTGGCGGCAAACCTGAGACATCCAATGCTCGTGCGGGGGCGGCGTAAGGCGATACCCCTTCCCCTCCCGGTACCTGGCCAAGTAGCGCCGTCCAGCCGAACCGGTTGTGATCCGGCGTCCAGAGAATCTCACCGACGCAATGACCAAGGTCCGTGCGAAGGCAGGTGCGGTCATCGAGCATCGGGGCCATCAAGTTCTGGAACGCCAGCGCAATTTCACCGCGATCACGTGCCATTAGCGCCAACCCAGCGGCCAGCCCGCCGCCAGCGCTTTCGCCTTTGACGCCAATTCGCGTTCGATCCACGCCTAGGCTTTCCGAATTGGCATGCAGCCATGCGAGCGCCGCATAGCAATCCTCGATTGCGCCCGGAAATGCGGTTTCCGGCGCTAGACGATAGACCACCGAGACGATCACGCACCCCAGGTCGGCAGCCTGCTGGCGATTGATCGCGTCCATGATGAGCGGCGAACCCATAATGAAGCCGCCGCCATGGATATGCAGGATTGCCGGACACGGTTCCGCCTGAGTGGTCGGACGGTACAAGTAGACGTCGACCGGCGGATTGCCAGGCAAGCCCGGAACGGAGTGGATGCTGACCGTGACAAGATCGTTCTCATCAGCGGAAGCGCCAAACGCGCCCATGTCGGTTGAACCTCGTATCTCAGCGAGCGAGTCCCGCTCGAAGTCAACAACTGGCAGGAAATCAAGCAGCGGACGCAGTTCGGGATGCACGTAGCTTTTCAATTGGAGGTACTCCTGCCCTTAGTGCAACCGAAGCGCGCGATTTCGATGTCGCTTATGCGGTGGTCTGTCCGCCATCGATTGGCAGTATCGCGCCTGTGATGTAGGAAGAGGCATCGCTGGCAAGGAAGAGCAGAGGGTTTGCGATTTCATTGGCAAATCCGGTGCGGCCAAGCGGCACCAACGACATCAGGTAGTCAACCACACCCGGATTGTCCGCGATACCGGAGTCGTACATTGGGGTCTTTATCACGCCAGGGCAGACCGCATTAACGCGAATGTTGTGCTTGCCGTATTCCACAGCTGCTCCCCGGGTCAGCCCGGCCACGCCAGCTTTTGAAGCCGCGTAAGCCACCAGCCCGGGGGTGCCGATTATCGCTGCGGTCGAAGCAACGTTGACGATCGAACCGCCACCCCGAGCAATCATGTGGGGAAGCGCCAACTTCATCGTCAGGAAGACCCCGCGAAGGTTGATGGCGATCAGATTCTCAAACGTTTCTTCGCTCGTTTCATGCAGCGGAACCATCTTCCCGGGAATGCCGGCGATATTGGCAAGAACGTCGATCCCGCCGAAGCTCTTGAGCGCGAGCTCAACCACTGCGGCCACATGCGCGGCGTTGCTGACGTCGCCTGTCAGGGCGACCGCGTTTTCGCCTAGTTCCGCAGCTACCTGCTGCTCGTTGCCGGAAATATCGGTGAGCACGACCATTGCTCCTTCGGCATGGAACAGATGCGCTGCAGCAAGGCCCATTCCGGAACCCGCGCCGGTGATGATCGCGATTTTTCCTTCAAGCGAACGGCTCATCTTATTCTCCTTGTATTTATGAACGTCGCGATTCAGCCGGCCACTGAGACGTATTCGCGAATTTTCGATTTGCCCAATTGCGCCATGTGCACTTCGTCCGGGCCATCGGCGATCCGCAGATAGCGATTGAGCGTGAACAGGTAGGCAATCGGCGTATCGTCGCTCACACCCATGCCGCCATGAACCTGGATCGCCCGATCGGCGACTGTTTGCGCCATTCGCGGGGCGACAACCTTGATTGCTGCGATCAGGTCCCTGGCCACCTTATTGCCATAGCGATCCATCTGATCGGCGGCCTTGAGCGTGAGCAGTCGGGCTTGCTCGATCTCGCAGAACGAGCGCGCGACGTCTTGCCGGACGCTGCTTTGGTCCGCGAGCTTGCGTCCGAATGCGACCCGGCTGTCGGCGCGGCATGCCATGATTTCGAGGCAGCGCTGCGCCTGGCCGATTGACCGCATGCAGTGATGAATCCGGCCAGGCCCGAGCCGGCCTTGTGCGATCTCAAACCCTCTCCCTTCACCGAGAATAAGATTCTCTTTGGGCACGCGAACATTGTCGAACAGCAATTCGGCTTCGCCACCCGGAGAGTTCAAGGAACCGAATACGGTCGTCGTCCGGACAATCGAGACGCCCGGCGTATCGCGCGGAACAATTATCATCGAATGCTGCTCATGACGCGGATTATCGAACAGCGTCTTGCCCATGACGATCATGACCTTGCATTCAGGGTTCATGATACCGGAAATCCACCACTTGCGGCCATTGATCACATAGTCGTCGCCGTCACGAATGATGCTGGTCTCAAGATTGGTTGCGTCTGACGATGCTACCTGCGGTTCGGTCATGACATAGGCTGAACGAATTTCACCGGCGAGCAATGGCTTGAGCCATGCGGCTTGCTGCTCCGGCGTTCCGAACTTCGCCAGCACTTCCATGTTGCCGGTATCTGGGGCGGAGCAATTGAATATCTCCGAGGCCGCCGGTGACCTGCCCATGATTTCTGCAAGAGGTGCGTATTCGAGATTGGTCAAGCCGGGGCTGAACTCGCCATATTCGTGCGGGAGGAACAGGTTCCAGAGACCCTGCGCCTTCGCTTCTTTCTGGAGCTCGCGCAATTTAGGCCAGGGCTTCCACAAATTGGCCGGATCATGCACCCAATGATGGCGGTCCTCCTCGTTGGGATAGACATACTTGGCCATAAAAGCCTCGAGCTTGGCAATCAGACCTTGCACCTTGTCGGTATGTTCGAAATTCATGCGATCGATCCTTCTTGAATCAAAGGGTGAGGCCACCATCGACAACCAGAGTGTGGCCATTGACGTAGCTTGCGAGCGGAGAAGCCAGGAACAAAACAGCTCCAGCGATGTCGGCGGGTGTTCCGAGGCGCCCGGCCGCAATTTTTGAAAGTGCGGATTCGCGCCGGGCTTCGTTGCCGGTGGTAATTTTGGTGAGCTTGGTGTCGACCAGTCCCGGGGCGATGCCGTTGACTCGGATCCCGTCCCTCGCCCAAGCTTGCCCAAGCGTCTTGGTCAGGCTTACTGCGCCTGCCTTGGACGCGGCATAGGCCGGGTTACCCCGGTTCGCTTGAAATCCTGAGGTCGAACTGACAATTACGAGTGAACCCCCACTCGACTTCAAAAGCGGATAGAAACGCCTGCTACAGTGCATGACGCTGTTCAGGTTGACGTCCATGACCTGATCCCAGCCGTCCTTTTCGAACTCTGCGCGGCGGTAGAGGACGAAACCTTGAGAGAGCACCACGACGTCGAGCGTTTCGAAGGGGTCTGGAGCCGCATCGACCAACGCCGCGTCAGCCACGTTTACGCAGGAGTAGCCCAAGCCGGTCAAATCGGACCCTTCGATACCCTGGTAGTCTTTGGCATTGGCGCGCGTGCCCCAGACATGAACATTGGCACCTTGATCAAGAAAGGCGCGCGCTATGCCATTGCCAATGCCGCTCGAGCCGCCAACGACCAGGACGCTCTTGCCGCTGAAATCGATATCGATCATTCAATGCTCCTGCTTCAGCCGATCCACCGCAATGCGCGGTGGAATAGCGAGATTGTCTTGGCGTGGAGGCGATCACCAACCTCGCGGGGCGCCTTGCCGGCCGCGGCGCGCGCGTTGCTGCCCTCGAGAAGAATGCCCAGTTTGTAACAGGCGAGCACGGCGTACCAACTGATCGCAGATAGATCGCGATCCGAGAAATTGCCGTAATGCGCGACGAGCTCCTCGGTCGTGGGAAAGCTGTCCCACGGCTCAATGCTGGGCGCATAGTCAGCGTCTTGGTCGTCCGGCCAGGTCGCAAGCAACCAGCCGAGATCAAGCAGAGGATCACCGATCGTCGCCAGCTCCCAGTCGACAATTGCCGCCAGTTCCCCGCTGTCCGGTGCGTACATCACGTTTGCGAGATGATAGTCGCCATGAAGGATGCCGGCGCGGCCTTGCTCTGGCCGGTTCGCTTCGAGCCAGGTCGCAACCTTTTCGACCCCAGGGATCTCACTTGGGCCACTCCAGCCGGCAAACTCTCCGTAGGACTTCAGTTGATCGCCCCACCGGGCGACTTGGCGTTCGAGAAATTTCTCCGGCCGTCCAAACCCGTCAAGGCCCAGACTGCCGTGATCGAGGTTACCCAATCCAGCCGCGCCTTGAGCGATAGCCAGGCCCATCCGGTGCCGGATCGCTGGCGATGTCGCATGGAGATGGGGTAGGCCCGTCGTCGCGTTGAAACCGTTTACTGGCTCCATCAGATAGAATGAACCGCCCAGAACGTCTTCAGCAGCGCAGGCCGCGATCAGTGCTGGGTGCGGAACATCGGTCGAAGCAAGCGCTGCCAGAACACGAGCTTCACGGCGCATGGTCTCGTTCGAATTTGCCCGCAGGTGCGCTGGTGGATGTCGCAACACAAACTCCCGCTCGGCAAAGCGAAATCGCACCAGTATGTTCTGGGTTCCGCCAGCCAGAAGCTGGGCATCGCTGATTGGTCCCGAACCAAGGCCTTGTCCCGACATCCACTTAGCCAGGGCAGAAAAATCAACTGGTGCAGTTGCCCTATTGTTCAAGCGGATCTCCTGTGCCTTGTTTGATCCCCGCCTTGGCCAACGCGACGGTGACCGGGATTCCGTCGAGAAATGAAGTCGCCGAGATCTTCTCGACGGCTTCGAGCGGTGCCAACAGGTTGACGTTGGCGCCGCCCCCCGAGTTTGCGTTTCGCCAGCCGCCTTTGTGACCCCAGCCATGCGGGTAGCAGACCGACCCAGCGACAATATCGTCGGAGATCGAGACATTGACCTGCATTTCGCCATAGTCAGAGCGAACGCTGACCAGATCGCCACTTGATAAGCCGCGCGCCTGCGCATCACCCTGATGCATCAGCAATTCAGGCTTCTGCGACCGGATCAGCCGCTGTGAATTGTGCATCCAGCTGTTGATCGAACGAATGTCCCGGCGGCCGAAAAGGCGAAGCTCATTCGGCTTTGGCGGCATTGTCGCATTCAGGCGGTCGATTTCAGGATCAAGCAGATCGTGCCAAAGGTGGAGCTTGCCGTCTTCATGAAGCAGCTTTGACCACGAGTTTGTACAGGCCAGATTTTCCGCAACGGCGATCCCGTGCGGGTAGTCCAATAGCAAGTCGATCGACAGCGGCACATTTTCTTCGTTCTCAGCTTTAACCGTCACCCCGCCCATTCCAAGCATCGCGTCGATAGCTGCTATGGGGTCAAAGGCAGGGGCCTGCTCCCCTGCATAGCCGGATAGGCCTGGGTCGCGGGTCAATCGCTCATGGAGTGCAGCCGCCAAAAGGTTGCAGATCACGTGATCGTCGCGGGACTCCCCCTGCGGCGGCAGGACCGCGGCGGTATACTGAATTGCCGGGCGAACCATGTACGACAGGGCCGTAAACGGTACGTCCTCGCGCTCCATGAACGTCGTGCCAGGCAAGATGTAATCAGCGAACCGGTTGGTCTCGTTCACGTAAAAATCTGTCGAAACAAAAAGTGACAGTTTCTCCAGCGCTTCGTCGAGCGCGGCACCACCGGGCGCACTGAGCGCGATATTGCCCGCCGCGATGATCAGAGCCTTGGTCTGCCCCGGACCGTCGGTGACGATGTCGTCGACCAGAAACGACATGGGCATGTGGTTGCCGATGCGGGTCTGCGGCCCAAACCGGGTCTGGTGCACTTCGAAGGCGGGCGGCGGAGTCATCGCCAGAGGCGAATCGCCGAAGGCCCAGCCGCCTTCCTGCGCAAATTTGCCCGTAACAATGTTGAGCGCGCAAATGAACATGTTGACCAAGCTCGAATGGCTGCCCCGGCAAGTGCCAACCCGGCCATAGGCGACGCCGCGTTTGGTCTGCGCAAAAGCGGTTGCCAGCTCGACAATCCGGCCTGCCGGTACGCCGGAATAGGTCTCCGCCAGTTCGGGTGTGAGATCGCGGACAGCGTCGCGCAACTTTTCCCAGCCAAGCGTCCGGTCGTTGAGCAAAGTCTGATCGACCAGGCCGCGGTCAAAGATGATGTTGAGCATGGCACCAAGCAACCAGGCATCGGTATCGGGCCGGACCGGGATATGCTCATAGCGTGCCGCTGTTTCGGTGCGCCGGGGATCGATCACCACGATCCGTCCGCGCGCCGCGATGGCATCCAGATCTTCGCGAAGTTTCGGAGCACTAACGCCCGAGCCGTGCGAAACCAGCATGTTCGCCCCGACCATCAGCAGAAAATCGCAGCGCGGCAGGTCTGGCAGGGGTAGCCTGAACGACGATCCATAGATGATATAGTTAGCCATGAACCGCGGCGAGGCGTCTTGGGTGGCCGAACCAAAGGTCTTCCAGATACCGAAATGATCGAACATCTGGCCGTAGGATAACGCCCCGCTGATGCCGAAAAACGTCGGATTTCCAAGATAGGCCGCTACTGCGTCAGGACCATCCTCACGAATGATGGCCGCGAGACGGTCGGAAATGTCTTCCAATGCATCGTCCCAGCTCACTTCCTCAAACTCGCCCGGGGCGCCGGTCCTGCGTAGCGGCTTCAGGACGCGATCCGGGTCATGGACGATGTCCTGGAACGAGGTGCCCTTGACGCAGACGTGGCCGAGCGAATGCGGATTGTCACGATCCGGGCTGATCTTGGTAATTCGTCCGTCGGCGACCTGTGCCTTCAAGCCGCAGCATGGTTCGCAAATGCGGCAAAAGGTGATGTGTTCGCCGTCTTCGCCAATCGCTGGCCGGGGCCGCTTGAGGGGGGCCTTAATTGCCATGTTCGATCACGATCTTGCCAACGTGCTGCCCGCTGTCGAGGCGGCGATAGGCGCCGCGGAAGTCATCGAACGAAAACACTGAATCAATGACCGGGTGGATTTCCGTCATTGCCATAGCTGCAAGCAGGGCATCGAAACTGCTGCGCGGGCCCATCGGAACACCCTTGAGCAGAAGAGACCTTGCCATGATCGATAGTGGCGGCAATCCGCCGCCAAACCCGGTTACATAGCCGACCAGGCCAATCTCTCCGCCGATCCGCGCGCAGGCTGCGGATTGCTCGATCGTTGCCTCGCCGCCAATCTCGACAATCTTGTCGACGCCCTGCCCGCCAGTGAGTTCGAGAACTGCTTCATCCCAGCGAGGCGTTGCCGTGTAATTGATGACGTCGTCCGCGCCGAGCGACTTGAGCAACCCCGCCTTCTCGTCCGATGACGTCGTCGCAATCACCCGCGCGCCAAATGCCTTGGCCAATTGCACGGCATACAGCGAGACACCGCCCGTCCCTTGCGTCAGCACGGTCTGGCCTGGTGCCAACGGCGAACCGAAAGTCAGCGCGGTCCACGCCGAGACGGAGGCGCAGGGCAAGGCAGCCGCTTCATTGTAAGTCAGGTATTCGGGAAGCATGACCGCCGCATTTTCATCGAGCAGGAGGTATTCAGCGAGCGTACCGTCCTGGGTCATCCCGATTGCTTCGGAATGGTATTCGGTCAGGAACGGCCCGCCGATCCAGTGGCTCCAGCAGCTTCCCGCGACCCGGTCACCAATCTTGACCCGCTGCACCCGGTCGCCAACGGCCACGACATCTCCGGCGCCATCGGAGAGTGGTACACCCTGCTGTTTGAGCGGACCCGGATATAGTCCCTTGAGGACCAGCCCGTCGCGGAAATTGAGTGATGATGCCCGCACCCGGACCAGAACGTCGCGCGGACCGACAGCGGGAGTAGGCTCGTCGCCGAGAACCAGTCCTTCCAGACTGCCCGGAACGCGCAAGCGTACTGCCTTCATCGATCCATCTCCATTTTGCCTTTTGCTTTGCATCGTGCCATAGTGCGTTGGGATAGATTCACAACCATTTTTCGCTCAAAATGCGCTTATAAATCTAAATTTCGATCAAATGAGCAAATTGAGAGCGATTTTTATGTCGCAGTTTGGCTGGATAGCCGCTATCGCTCGAAGGCAGTGGGAGAGACAAAATGGGATCACGATTGAGCGGCAAGGTTGCCGTCGTTACTGGTGCCGCCAGTGGCATCGGGCGCGCCTGCGCGCAGCACCTCGCAGATGAGGGGGCCAGCGTACTGGTGGCCGACATAAACGAGCCAGGCGGTCAGGAGACCGTGACGACAATCAACGCCGGAGGCGGGCGCGCTGTCTTCGTCGCGCTAGACGTCACAAGTGAAGATTCTTGGATCGACGCGATTGCGAAGGCGCGTGACGAATTTGGCGGACTGCATGTCCTGCTTAACAATGCCGGGATCGGCATTTCAGCGCCGCTTACCGAAATGAGTTACAAGGATTGGCGGCTCCAGTTCGCGGTCAACCTCGACGCCCATTTTCTTGGCATGAAACACGCCATTCCGTTGATGACGGAATCGGGAGGCGGCAGCATCATCAACATTTCGTCGGCGGCTGGCATGAAGACTTATGCCACCATGTCGGCCTACTGTGCGAGTAAAGGCGGTGTGCGCCACCTAACCAAGGTCGCCGCAGTGGAATGCGCGCAGAACAAGACCGGGATCAGAGTGAATTCAATCCATCCGGGGATCGTAAAGACCCCGGCCTGGGATCATCTCGATGCAATGGTGGTGGGCGGCGGCCTCGATGCGATGGCCGAAGCAACCGTGCCCATGGGTTACGTAGGAACGCCAGACGATGTTGCCAGCGCCGTCATCTTCCTGGCAAGCGACGACAGCCGCTATGTCACCGGAACCGAACTGATGGTCGATGGCGGGCAAGCGTTGGGGTGACGACGTATTAGTTGTCCAGGGAGATTGAGATGGCGATTGCAGATCGGCTAGATTCAGAACTCGCGCCGCTTGTTGCGCAGTTCCCGGTCTTTGACCTCTCGGATCTAGCAACAGCGCGCAAGGACTATCTGGCCGCAATGGCCATGATGGTTGCGGACAGAGATCCTGATGTCGCAGTGACGGATATTGTCTGCCCGCCACGGGCCGAGCACCCGTCGGTCCGGCTGCGCGAATTTCGCCCGAAGCAGCCGCGGGCCGCACAATTGCCGGCGGTCCTGTGGATTCAAGGCGGCGGCTACGTGATGCCAAGTCCGGATTTGGATGACAGCTGGTGTCAGGAACTTGCGCTCGCGCATGGCTGCGCCGTTTATTCGGTCGATTGGCGGCGCTCGCCCGAGCATCCATTCCCCTCGGCATCGGAGGATTGCTACACCGGGCTTTCATATATTGCTCAGCACGCCAAAGAGCTCAACCTCGATCCGGATCGCATCGTAATCGCCGGGGCAAGCTCGGGTGGCGGTTCGGCCGCCAGCTTGGCCTTGCTGGTGCGTGACAGGCGCGAAATCGCGGTCGCTCACCAGATGCTGATCTATCCTATGCTCGATGATCGCAACGACACGCCATCCGCGCACCAGGTCACCGATCGGAATGTATGGAACCGCACGCGTAACGCGATCGCCTGGAAGGCCTACCTGGGAGAGGCTTATGGCACCGACCAGGTTTCCCCCTACGCAGCGCCGTCAAGAATGGAGGATCTGTCAGGATCGATCCCGGCATCGATCCTGACCGGCGAACTCGATCTGTTTCGCGATGAGAATATCCAGTTCGCCATGCGGCTTATGGCGGCAGAGGTAACCACGCAACTTTACGTCTACCCGGGTGCCCCGCATGGATTTGAGCGGATCGCGCCTGCTGCTGCTATCAGCAGACAGTTCTTTGCCGATCGCGACGCGATCCTGAGCCGGGTCTTCGCAACGCAGACGAAAGGCTGACCGGCACTTTTAAGTGCTCCGCATCACCGAGACCGGTACCGCACTCAGCCATGCCATGTTGCTGAGGGGCTCGATCGAGCCCGGGCCATTCGGCATGATGTCATTGCAATTGCTGCCACCATTTTGCTGTGCGACCCGCAGCGCGAAAGTCCGAGCTTGGCCATAGCCGTGCGACATCGCAACCACACCTTCTCGAAGGCTGTCATCGACGAAGATATGGGTCTCGAGCGAACCGAAGTCGGTTGCCATCGTGACAGCGTCGCCTTCGACAAGCCCAAGGCGCTGGACATCTGCACGGTTCATATGGAGCGGGTTATCGCGCTCCCTGCCCTTGCGAAATTTCGGAGCGTTGCTGAACCAGCTGTTGTTCATATAGGGAGTTCGTAGGGAAATGAGCTTCAGGACATGCTCGGGCTCAGCCGACAATTCGGCAAAAATCTGCTCGAACCGATCGAACAGGCCAGCCGAGACGAACCTCGCCGGGAAGCAATCGATCTTCTTGTCAGGGTGCTGCAGGCATTTCTCGAATACTGTATCGTAGGGCAACGGCTCCAGCAGCGCGGTACCTGATGGCAGAGACCGCAACTTGTCGATCGAGAGGTCTTTGTTGGCGAGCACCCTCTCGATCGCTTCGCTGCCCCAATCCAAGTCCGGATCATCGGCCAGCGGCGAGTTCAAACCGGCTGCCTGTAGTATCCTCGATAGGATCCACCATTCTTCGCGCCGTTCGTATGCTGGCGAAACCATTGCCTCGCTGTATTTGACGTGCGGTCGCTGCTGCATGCCGCTGCCGACCAAGTTGATGTCCTGACGTTCAAGAAAGTCAAGCGCGGGTAGCACGTAGTCGGCCAGTTCTCCCGTAGCACCCCGGAAGATGTCGATCGAAACAAGCAGATCGAGATTTCGATAGGCGCGCCTGGCATCGGTCTCACCGGCAACAGTCAACAGTGGATTGCCCGATATCACAAAGAGTGCCTTGATATCGCCATTGGCTATCAAAGGTGTCATGATGTTGGCGGGCAGCGGCACACTCATGCCAGGTTGCAGAACCTCGAAGGTTCCGATCGAGGTCTCGATCCGGTCGATGCCAGTCACGGGCGGACAAACCGTCAAAAGCCCGTTGGGCTTGTAGGTCCCGCCCCGCCTGCCGAGGTTACCGGTCACGAATTGCAGCATCTCGACCAGCCAGGCCGCAATCATACCCTGGCGGCTCTGGTTGACCCCGGTTGCCATGTAGATGATTCCGGATTTGGCGTCGACGAACTCGCGGGCAACCGTTCGAATTTCCTCGGCAGTAAGTCCCGTGACCCCTGCCACAACTTCGGGAGAATAGGGACGGACGAATGCCCGCATCGCTTCGACATTGCGGCCATACTTGGCGACGATCTCGACATCGAAGCCGTTGAGCGCCTCAACCTCGTGCAGCATTGCGGCAAGAAAGTAGGCGTCGGTCCCGGGCTTGATCAGCAAGGTCGGGCCGGTCTCGACCGACGACGATTCAGTGATGCGTGGATTGACGAAGCGAACCTTGCCGCCCCGTCGCGATATGTCCTTGACGATATCCCAGTTGTTCTCAGCCGACATCAAGGTCCAGCGAGACACCTTCGGATTGGTCCCGATACACAGCAGGAACTCGGTATTGTCGATATCTGGGATCTTGAAGGCCGAAGGCGATCCGTAAACCTCGGCGAAGGTCGCCATCTTGTTTGAGGTATCTTGTGTGTTGGAGGTGAAGCGGAACTGCGTGTCCAGCGCCTCCTTTAGATAAGGCGCAAACATCGTCCAGGTCGAATTGAACGCGCCGGGATTGCCGGCATAGGTCGCGACCGACTTGGCGCCATGCTCTTCCCGAATGGCGCGCAGGCGTGCGCCAATCTCCTCGAATGCCTGCTCCCACCCGATCCGCACGAATTCTCCGCGCTCTTCGGTGCGCGGATTTATCCGCTTCATCGGCCAGTTCAGCCGGTCTGGATCGTCGTGGATCTCGAGGTAAGAAAGGCCCTTATGGCAGGCGACACCCTGTGCCGGATTGTCGAAGTCGGGCGCAAGCTCGACGGGCCGGCCAGCGGCGTCGAAATGAACTTTGAGTGGGCACGCGGGTTCGCAGATCCGGCAGAAGCTGCTCTTCGGTTCTACCATCCTACCTCTCCCGGCTTGATGGCGGAGGCCTGACGTTGCGGCGCGAACGCCGCCTCCAGCAGTGCATCGGTCTGCGCCAGCTTGACGCGCGGCCGTCCCAATGCCTGGCCCGCCTGGCGTTCGCTGCGATCGATCGATCGCCAATTGCAGAATTGGACGATGCGCTTGTTCCGGGTCGTCAGCAAGGCCCTTACCTGTTTCCCGGTCATTGTCGCGGGCTGCAACAAGCCCGCCTCTTGATCGGCGATCAGGCTAGAAACCGTTTCGTGTGCACAGCGCCTGTTGCTGCCTATGATGCCGCGGCAGCCACGCTTGATCCAGCCGGTAACATAGGTTCCTGGCAGATCTGCATCGGCGTCGATAACACGTCCGCCTTTGTTTGGTACGATTCCGGCCGCCTCCTCGAATGGCAGGCCCTTGAGCGCCGCACCGCGATAGCCGCAGGCTGATAGCACGAGCCCCGCGTCGAGCGTCTCAACCGTGCTACTGCGTTCGTAGGTGATGGTGCTACCGGTCCGCATCACACGGTTGCGGACATAGTCAAGGCCCTCGACCCGCCCTGCACCCCGCAGTCCCACTGGCGTTGCAAGGAACTGGAAAACAATCTGCCGATTACTCGTCAACCGCGGGCGAGAGGTAAGTCGCTCCATTATCTCGTAACGACGCCGGGCGCGCCACGCCAAAACCGGATCGCTTTCCGAAACGGGCGGTTCGATTGCGCCGCTAGCGCTGATGTCGACGCCGTCCAGATGACCGAACTCCTCGAGCTCCGGATTGTTGAATGCTGCAAATTCCAGATCGCGCCGGCCCATGATGACGACTTCGCGGATTTTGCTAGCCCTGAGCGCATCGAGCGCCGGTTGCGCGATATCGGTCTTCTCGAGCACGGCAATATCGGCTGTGAGGATGCGCGCGATGTCGAGCGCGACATTGCCATTGCCGACGATGATCGCGCGCGGATGTGATAGATCGAAACGAAGGTCGGCCTGATCCGGGTGCGCGTTGTAGAACTGGACGAAATCGCGGGCACCCCAGACACCTTCGAGATCTTCGCCGGGAATTCCGATAGCATTGTGGTCCCCTGCACCATGGGCAAAGATCACTGCATGATACCACTGCGTCAGCTCGACGACCTGCACGTCCTTGCCGACAGTTACATTGCCAAAGAACTGGACCCTGGGATCCCTCAGGGTGAAGTCAAACAGGCGATCGGTAATCTTTTTCTTGTCATCGTGATCGGGGGCAACGCCTGTGCGTACCAGGCCCCACGGCGTCGGCAAGCGTTCGAAGAAATCGACTTCGACCGAATGGTCGCGATTGTCGAGCAAATGACCGGCCGCATAGAGACCAGCTGGTCCAGAACCGACGATCGCTATCCGCAGAGCTGGAATCGTCATAGTGCGATCACTTCGAAATACTGCCGGTTGATCGCTGCATAGTGCTGCCATTTCGCGGGCAACGAACCTTCCTGAAAGATGGCCGATACCGGGCAAACGTCGAGACATGCCCCGCAGTCGATGCAGACGTCCGGGTGAATGAACAATTGCTCCACCCGCTCGAATTCAGGATCTTCGGGTCCTGGCGAAATCGCCGCAACCGGACAGATCTCGACACACGAATAGTCTGCGACGCAGGGTGCTGCAATCACGTATGTCATGATCCGACCGATCGCACTGGACCGTACTCAGACAAGCGGTCATTCATTCCGCAGCTTCGAGACATTCGATCCGGGTCAATCCGGCATGCTTGGTCATGTCCACCGTATATGTGTCGCGGCGTGCGCGCAGGACCGTACCTGGCAGCGCTTCGGTATATTCGCCCTCGGCAATGATCGGCTGACCGTTGACGATCACATAGTCGAAGCCGACCGCATCGGTATAAAGCCGTTCACCGCCCGCCGGGAAGTCGGCGCGCAGTTCGACCGGCATTGTCTCAAGACGGTCAAGGTCGATGATGTTAAGGTCAGCGTGCATCCCGACCGCGATCGAACCGCGATCCTTGAGCCCGACATAATTGGCAACTGCCTGGGTGAACTCATGCACCGCTTCTTCGATCGCCATGAAGCCATATTCGCGCACCGCGTGAATGAGGAACTGGGTTCCATGGCAATAGGCCTCGAGTTGGTCGAGATGTGCACCGCCGTCGTCGCCGCCCCACATGGTCCGGTCATCGCGCAAGCATTCGGTCACGAATTTCCACAATGCCTTGTCGTCGCGGTTGGGATCGACCGGGACGAAGATAGTCTCGAGATCGTCCTCGGCAACGATGTCCATCAGCGCGTTAAAGGCTGTCTTACCCTCTTCTTTGGCGATATCGCTGACGTTCCGTCCAACGTATTTCTGTAGTTTGGGTGTCCGTACCGAGCTGATCTGGAAGGTGTCCCACCGCGACATGAATTTGGCATTATCGGTATCGCTGATCTCGAGGGCGTCGGCTTCGAGCTGCGCCCGGAGTGACTGGTCCTTGAAGCGGGCAACCCGCTCCTCGTGCGTGCCGCGGTAGACAGAGTTCCAGGCGCCGGGGAACTGATCATAGGACAGTCCGGTTTTCATGTTGATGTAAGCGCGTAGCGGATACGATGGCGACTGGACGCGCAATTCGGCGCCCAGTTTGCGCGCATAGTCGGTCGCGCTCATCTTGTTCTGGGCAAATTCCTCGCTGGCATAGCCGGGCGTCAGGAGCGGCCAGGCGTAAGTACGGTTGGCAGCCAGCGACACTTCGGCCATTTTCTTCATCGCTGCCTCATCGAGCAGACGTCCAGTATTGACGTAACCGACAATCGTGCCTTCGTAGTCTCGGACGATCGACATGAGCTCGATCAGTTCGTCGTGCGAGGAATGCAGCGAGGGCACGTCTTCGCCTTCGTGATCCTTATGGGTTTCGATGTGGCTCGAAGAGAAGCCCAACGAGCCTTGCTGAAGCGATTGATGCAGCAATGCTTTCATCTGGTCGATCTGGTCGCGGGTGATGCTGTCCGAGACGGCATCATGCCCCATCACGTAGGCGCGCAGTCCCGAATGCCCGGTCATGAAGCCGATGTTCACCCCGACTTTGCCATCGAGATAGTCCAGCATCTCGCCGGTGGTGTGCCATGGAATTTTTGCCCCGTGGATCAACGACTGATGCGGAATGCCTTCGACCTTGGCCAACATCGGGACAAGATATTCGAGCGATTTCTTGGTCACCGGCGCAAGCGTGAAGCCGCAATTGCCGCAGATGTACGTCGTGACCCCGTGCCGGGTGTGTGGCTTGACCCACGGATCCCAAGTGATCTGGGCGTCATAATGGGTGTGCATGTCGATGAAACCCGGTGTGACATAGCGTCCCGCTGCATCGATGGTGCGTGAGCCGCTGACGAAGTCGCTGCCGACATAGGAAATGCGGCCATCCTTGATGGCGACTGTCCCAACAAAAGCAGGCGTTCCGGTTCCGTCGACAATCCGGGCGTTGGTAATAACGAGATCGTGCTGAGTCATTGATCGTCTCCACAAAATTCGCCGGTTGTCGGTCACGCTACGCTGCGTTCGGCTCCGTCCCAGTGCCGCGCGCGCAAGACTTTTTTGTCGACTTTGCCCACCGCCGTGAGCGGCAGTGCGGGTACAAATTCGACCGTCTTCGGCGCCTGGACTGAGCCCTTCTTGTCTTTCACCAGGGTTATCAATTCGTCGCCTTCGACCGAACATCCGGGCTTTACCACGACGAATGCAGCAACAGCCTCGCCCCAGCGCGGATGGGGGACGCCGATGACTGCACAGGCCGCAACGGCGGGGTGGCTCGAAAGGCAGTCTTCGACTTCCCGGGTGAAGATGTTGAATCCTCCGGAAATGACCATGTCCTTGACGCGATCGACAATGGTCAAAAAGCCTTGAGCGTCGCGTTTGGCGACATCCCCGGTGTGCAGCCAGCCATGTTCGAAGGTCTTTGCGGTCTCTTCTGGATTCTTCCAGTAGGATTCCATGACAAGCGGTCCGCGGACGCAGATCTCGCCTGCTTCGTCGGGTCCGGCTTCAGTGCCATCGGGCCGAAGTAGCGCGATCCGGTTGGGTGCCAGCGGGATGCCGCATGATTGCAGAAGATGCGGTCGGGCCAGATCGTGATCCGCCTTGGAAAGGTAGGAGATCATGTTGGGCGCTTCGGTCTGGCCGTAGAGCTGGCAAAACTTTGGTCCGATGCGCTCGATTGCTTCGGCCAGCCGGGCCGGTGAAATCGGCGCCGCGCCGTAGATAATCATCTCCAGGCTGGAGAGGTCATAGTCTTCGACCCTGACCTTATCGAGCAGATCGTAGATCATCGACGGCACCATGAAAGTCGCGGTTATGCGGTCGCGCGCAATCGTCTCAAGGAAGCCTTTGGGATCGAAGCCCGGCAGGACATGGAATTCTCCCCCGCGCATCAGCGTCGGGGTCAGCATGGCACCTGCAGCGTGGGAAATCGGCGTCGCAATCAGGAACTTGATCTCCGTCGGCCAGTCCCAATGCATCAGCGACTGGAGATTGGCAGTCACGATCGAGCCGTGCCGATGCACCACGCCCTTGGGACGCCCGGTCGTTCCGCCTGTGAACAGGAGCTGCGCGATGTCCTCCGGTCGCGCCTCGATCTTCACCGGTTCATCGGACAGCTCGTGAGCTGCAGAAATCGGGGTGCCGAAACCGCCATCGATTGTGAACAAGGCTTTCAACCCCGCCTTTTCGTGGAGCGCCCTGCCCCGCTCGGCAAAATGGGCGTCATCGACAAGGAGCGCTGAAATTTCAGCAAAGTCGAGAATGTAGAGGTGGTCATCCTCCGATCCCTTGGGGTGCAAGGGGGTATAGCGCATACCCATCACCTGGCCGGCAAGATTGGCGAAGATCACTTCCAGCCGGTTGGTGGCAAGCACCGAAAAGCCGTCGCCTCGCTGCAAGCCATGCTGCTTGAACAACCGCACATACTGCGCGATTTTGCGGTCCATCTCGGCGCATGAGACCTGCTGATCGCCCGAAACGAGCGCCGTCCTGTCAGCGAAGCGGCGAAGCGCAATTCCCTGCATCTCGGCGATGGTTGTGCCGAGCCGCAAGGGGTCAGAGGCGGATGACCCGTTCACTCTGCAGCCTCGAGTTCCAGACCGGTCCAGCGATTGGGCAGAATTTCGAAGGAGCAACCGAAGCCCCTCGGGGTAGCATCGACCGCAAGTAACTCACCACTCTGCGGGTCGAGATAGCCGGTGTACTCTGCTTCTTTGGAAATGCTGCCGAAGTCGTAGACGCGGGGGCAACCATCGGTCCATTTCCCCGGGCTGACGGCAAGCGGCGCGCCAGACTTTTCGGCGACCGCGACTGCGCCACGCTGGACTATGCCAGGTGCCAAAGGGGCTTCCAGGCCTTCAGCCAAACGCCGCAACTCGTCATTCCAAGATAACGGCTTGATTGCAGCTGTTGCTTTCGCGAGGCGCTGCTGGCGCAAGGTATCACGCAGCGCATTTGTCGCCTCGGGCCCTGCATCGCTGACACCGAAGACTATATGCGCCTGATCCGCACTCAGAAGGCCCCGCTTGACATCGTCGAGTACCAGCTGAGGATCGCGATTGAGCGGGTCGCCCCAACCACCGCCATTGCTCACATCGCACACGACCGTATCGCCGTTCTCGAGCCGGATACTGTCCTGGTGACAGGCCAGATCCAAATCTTGATCGGTTCCATTTTTCGTCAAGCCAAAGCGCGTTGGCGTTCCGGGCAGGCCCCCTGCCATCCCGCCAAGCGGAAGACGCTCGCGGTTGCCCATGATCGTCATTGATAGATCACCTGGCGCATCAACCGTGTAAGATAGCGAAACTGGTCGGCCAGAGCAGAATTCACCTGCGCCGCCTGCGCCAGCACGCAGTTCGCGGTTATTGATCCGGATCGGATACCAACTTTCGAGCACTTCGATATCGACCGTTTCCAGAACCGCCGTGCCGATCGCCTGATAGGACATGTTCGGTGTGTCGCGATCATGGCCGGCACTTGCCCCGGTCAAACCGCCATCGAGCATAAGCCATCCGATCGGCGTGCCGTCATGGCCCGGCCCGAACAACGTATGGATCGCCATTCCCGACGAGGCGCTGGGTCCGGCCATGTTTTTGCGTGAGCGCGCATTGGGAGAGGCTGCCAGAGCGTGGTTGAACGCCAGTATCCCCACTTCGGAGGCAGTCTGCCCGACATCGAGGTGCGGGCCGCCGATCGGCGCAGGCGCCTGCGCATCGAGGATCGACCCGGGTTCGCAGATGACACTGAACGCGCGGAAAATGCCCTCGTTGAGGGGCAGGCCTTCCCCCACATACGACGCCAGTTGGCATCCGAGCAGACTCGTGATGACATAGGGCTTCGAATTGAGGAAATGCAGCGTTTGCGGTGACGCTCCAGTGAAGTCGAAGGTGAGATGATCCCTGCTGACAGTCAGCTTGCAAGGAATGTAGTAAAATTCATCGGTCCATTCGCACCAGCTTGCCGCGCTATAGGTGCCAGGCTCGATGTCCCCAATTCTCCGCCGCACCTCCTTTTCGGTCAGCGTTGAAAGCGCTGCGATGACCTCGGCAAAGACCGCGCCGCCATATTCCGTGACGAGTTTGCCAAGCTGGTTCTTCACGACGTTCGCGCCAGAAATAAGGGAACGCATGTCCATTTCGACGACATTGGACATGCGGACATTGTTGCGGAAAATCGCCCAGATATCTGTCTGCTCCTCGCCGCGCCGATAAAGGCGAACCGGCGGAACCCTGAAAGCCTCCTGGTAGGCGTCGGTGGCCGAGGTGGAAAACGACCCGGGGACCATGCCGCCCATGTCGACCATGTGGGCCGAGGCCCCGACCCAGGCCACCAATTTCTCATCAGCAAAGATCGGAACATGGACGAAAACATCCTGCGCATGCATCCCGCCCCCGTTGTAGGGATCGTTGACGATGAAGATGTCGCCGTCGGAAATAGTCCCTCCGTGCAATTCGAAAATCTTCCGGATGCCGTCTCCGCCAGCGTGGAAATGGATTTGCACCGCGCCGCCTCCGACGACGAGATCGCCTTCGGGACTATAGATGGTGCAGGAACAATCGCCGGCTTCGGCAACCGTCGGGCTGATCGCGGTCTTGATGATCGCCCGCGAACCGTCATCGGCAATCGCTTCAAGCTTGCAGCGCAACACTTCAAGGAGGATAGGGTCGGTCATTGGGCAGTTCCTTCAAACCGGGTAATCAGCGAACCATTGGCTTCGATCGAGACGGACGAGCCAGACGGGGCCCACAAGGTCGTATCGACCTTGTCGAGCAACGCCGGTCCCGCGACCGTATCGCCGGGCCGCAGTTGCTCAGCATCGTAGACGGGAACTTCGAGCCGCTCATTTCGGCCAACCTGGACCGTCCGTACGCCGCTTTTGGAAGGAACCGATCCCGCATCGCGCGGCTTGAGCGAATTGGGCAGCACAGCGCGGACGGTGCGACCGATCCCTATTACCCGAACATTCGATAGCTCTACGTGGCTGTCGCCTGTCAGGCCGGCCAAGCCATATTGCTGGGCGTAGGCTTCCTCGAACCGGCGCAGAAGGTCGGCGGAATCGACGACTCCGTTTTCGAGCTTGAGGGTGAGAGAATTACGCTGACGATAAAAACGCAGATCGACTTCGCAGACCAGATCGCGTTTTTCAGGGGCAACATTCTGGTGCGCAAGGTCCGCGTCAGCCCGCTCCTTGAGTGAATTCAGAGCGAAATTGGCGCGCTCAGCTGCCGCGGGCAAAAGTTCGTCAATCGCGATGCTGCGCTCGCGCTGAATGTCGGCAGTAGCCGCTCCGTAGGCCGAAAGCACAGACGCGACAGCCGGCGTCAGAACCCATTGGAGATCGAGTTCCTTTGCCATTGATGTGGCGAACAGCGAACCTGAACCGCCAAACGCAACGACGCCGAACTTGCGCACGTCGATACCGCCGGAGGAAATACGAGCACGGATCGCCTTGCCCATCTCTGCCAGGGCGATTTCCCGGATGCCATAAGCCGTTTCCATCGCGGAAAGGCCAATTGGGGCACCAAGCTGCTCGCATGCGCTGCGCGCCGCCTCGACATCGAGGTTCATCGCGCCGCCCATAAATGACGCCGGATCGATATAGCCGAGCAGCACCATGGCATCGGTCACCGTTGGTACTGTACCGCCGCGGCCATAGCAGACGGGACCCGGAGTAGCGCGCGCCGACTGTGGCCCGACCCGCAGCAGTCCGCGATCGTCAATCCACGCCATCGAGCCACCGCCGGCTCCAATCGATTCGACATCGATCGCCGACTGGCTGGTGACGAGCCCGCCGATTTCCGCCGTTTGGCGCCGATGCGGAACGCCATCGACAACAACCGCTACGTCGATACTGGTCCCGCCCATGTCGCAGCACAGCCCATTGCGCAGACCATGCGCCATTGTGATCTCGCCAGCAGCAACCGCACCTGCGGCGGGGCCGGACGAAGCCAATGCGATGGGAGTGGCCCGCGCTTCCGCAATCGTAATTGCGCCCCCACCCGAGTGCAGGAGCAGGATGGGCGATTCCAGTCCGAGCTCTTTGAGTTCTTCGCCCAGTTCCTCGACGCCATCGAGCGCATCCGAGGTGAACGCGTTAAGAACCGCGAGCGTGGTGCGTTCGTACTCGCGCATCACCGGGTTGAGATCGGCGCCGCTGAACACTGCAAGGTCCGGATAGAGTCGCTTGATCGCTTCCGACGCCTGCTGTTCGTGCACTGGATTGCGGAAGGACCACAGAAACGAGATCGCAAAGGCATTGACGCCCTCGTTTTCGACCAGCCACCTGGCTGCAGCTTCAACTTCGGCGACGTCCAAGGCCTGAACAATCTCACCGCGCCGATCGATCCGCTCATGTATGCCGCGCACGGCATCTTTGCCGACCGGGTTCCAGCCATGCACAAGCCAGCCATCTTCCGATTTGCGATGCCCGCGCGTGGCGTGAAGATGGTTTTCGAAACCTGCTGTCGTGATCAGTCCGACGGTGCGACCACGCTGCGTCGCCAAAACATTGGTGACGGCCGTCGTGCCCAGACCAAAGCGGACTATGCGCCCGAGAAACGCCTCAAAGGGCAGATGAAGTTGCTGCGCCAAAAGCCGGCAGCTGCCGAGCACACCGTCGCTGAATTTGGCAGGATTGGTTGGTGACTTAGCCCGCCACACATTCTCGCCGTCACTGCAAACGGCATCGGTGAATGTGCCGCCGACATCAATGCCAACAACAAATGCACGCTCTTCGTGGGAGAGCTTGGCCGCATCGGCGGCAAACACATCTAGATCGGGCCGGTCCCGCTCGGCGGTCACGTCCTGAGTGATCGCCTTTGTCATGAGTGCCGACCAGCTTGAACGCAGGCGCGACCAGAAAAATGGGAATTTTTCACAGCAATCCTCTTCCGCATGGGCCTGGGCCCGTCTTGCGGAGCCCTGATGGCGTGTGGATATATACGCAAAACCCAATTGGCAAGGATATTATTGCTCATAATGATGTCAAAATGCATATTCAAATCTGTTTGAGCATATTTTTAGAACCTCGTTTGCGCTATATGCGGTGTGCGTTGAGGCTTCGATGGCCTTGCGCGCGAGAGGCATTTGTCCGAATAGACGGCATCCCAGGGGGGCTCTAATGGATACGATGATGACAGCCAGCCGGCGTAGAGGTGGAGACAAGACGCTTGAGCTGAGCGACCTTGACCGCGCAATTCTGGCCGAGCTCACCCAGGATCCGTTCGCCAGCAATACGGTCGTCGCAAAAACGATAGGGGTTGCCACCAGCCTAATATCTAGCCGACTCAGAATACTGGAACGCAACAAAGTCTCGCAGGTCCTCGCGGTGATCGATCTCGATCACATGAACCAGAGTTTCTGCTTCATTCAGATGAAAATCCGCGGGCGCAGCGTGGCCGAAGTTGCGCAGGATATTTCGGACCGACGCCTTGTTCTCATGGTTAGCGAATTGATTGACGGCGCCTTCGATTTGCTTGTGTTGGTGCGATTTTCAGACATCCACTCGCTCAATGCTACGCTCTTCGGAGATCTCGCGCGGATAGAAGGAATCCTCAGCTGGCGCGTTGATATTGTTGTCGATGTCCCGGTCTTCCGTCCGGAATATGTCAGTTATTCACCGCACTACCTGCCCCTGAGCGTGGAGCAGAACATCGAGTATCTGCGCGACGATATTCCTGAAGGAATGTGTGACGAAAGCGATCTTCAGATCATTGCGCACCTGCAGCAAAACGCGCACCAATCGATCAATGATGTTTCGCGCAAACTGGGTATCAAGCCGAGCACCACCCGCTATCGCATCAACAATCTCAAGAATGCCGAAATACTCCGGTTTATTCGGGTAATCGACCAGACCGCAGTTGGCATCGACACCTTCACACTTGTGGAACTGAACGTGGATATCGCCCGGATCGATACTGTAATCGAAGCATTGCGGGGCAAGGACTGGCTGCCCCAGCTATTCCGCTGCACCGGTACTGCCGACTTGCTGGGGATCGTGCTCACCAAGGGCACCGAAGCTATGCTGCAGATCAAGCGGTTGGAACTGGGGGCTATCGACGGGATCAATGAAATACAGCTTTCCCGGCTCTACAAAACGTACAGGAACGATCTGCGCTGGGCTCAAAGGTCAGCCTGACAGTTCTCTACCTTCCTTCAGCGCATTCAGAGCGAGAGGCCGCCGTCGACCGAGAGCGTGCTCCCAGTAACAAACGAGCTCTCGTCGCCGAGGAGGAACACTACCGGGCCGACCATCTCCTCCGGCTGGCCGACCCGGCCCATCGGAGTGACCTGTGCGCCATAGGTGAGCCCTTCGCTACCCATGGCGTCTTCCAGCATCTGGGTCGCAAATACTCCGGGGTGAATTGTGTTGACCCTGATATTGTCGCTCGCAAGTTCCATGGCTGCGGAACGTGTGATTCCGTAGATCGCTGCCTTGGTCCCCGAATACGCGCTGATGTCAGCCATGCCTCGAAGCGCGGCGATCGAACCGATATTCACGATACTACCACCGCCGGCCTCGCTCATCGCCGGCACGGTGTGCTTGATCCCGAGGAGAGCGCCGATCTGATTGGTTGCGATTAGCTCGCGGAGGAGCTCAAGCGATGTCTCCGAAAGCGGATTCTTGCCCATCAGACCAGCACAATTCACCAGACCGTCGATCCTGCCGAAGGTTCGCAAGGCCAGTTCTACAATCACAACCCAATCGGCTTCGTTGCCGACATCCAGCTGGGCAAATACGGCGTTCGCCCCAAGTCCTTCTGCGACCGCCAGTCCCGCAGCAGCGCTACGCCCGCCCATGACGACCTTCCCGCCCTGCGCGGCGACGCCCCGGGCGATCGCGGCACCCATACCTCGGGTGGCACCGGTCACTATGACCACTTTACCTTCCAGGCGTTTGTTCATGCTTCCCACCCCGATCTTGCTAGGCGGCGCTGGTTTCAGTCACAGCCAGTCGCGCAGTTGCACTCACGCTCCCGGCATACTCTCAGCCGTCAAGCCCCCATCGAGCGTCACTGTGGTCCCGGTGACGTAGCGCGAATCGTCCGACGCCAGCCACAGGATGGCATCGGCAATATCCTCGGCGAAGGCAGGACGTCCGAGCGGAATCAGTCGCTTGGCGACATCAGCGATCGCGCCGACCGGGGAGTTGCTCGACATGCCGCAAACGACTGCATTGACACGAATATTCTCGTTGGCGCGCGCGCAATTGACCGCAGTTGTCTTGGTGAGATTGAGCAGCGCAGCATGGCTCGCGCTGTATGCAGGAGTAGGCGCAAAGGGTGCCACTGCGCTAAGCGAGACAACGTTGACAATCGAGCCGCCGCCACCTGACCGCATCAATGGCAGGCAGTGCTTCATACCGAGGAACGCGCCATCGAGGTTGACCGCAGTCTGCTCCCGCCATTCCTGAAGCGTCGTGGCCGACAAGTCGGGATTGCGGGTGTGTATACGCGCCGAGTTGACCAGCACATCGAGCCGGCCGTGAACGGCCTGGACGTGCGCGACAACGGTTTGCCATGCACCGTCGCTGGTGACATCGAGCGGCAAGAACTCGCAAGCGTCGCCAGAGGCGGTGGCATTCGCCTGGCCGCCCTCAACTTCGATGTCGGTGATGATGACATGAGCGCCCTCAGCCACCAGTAGTTTCGCCAAGGCTCGGCCTTTGCCCCCGCCCGCCCCGGTGATCAACGCGACCCTTCCGCTAAGTTTCTTGCTCATTTGTCACTCCATACCTTCGCTTCTGGCCAAGCGGCCGGGCAGTTCCTGTTGCTTATGCGACCACTGGAACAGGCACATAGATCGCCTGGGGAACCATGTATTCGAGCATCCCCTCGAGCCCGTTCTCGATCCCGGAACCGCTCTGCTTGTGACCGGCGAAGGGTGTGTCTGGGCGCATCTTCAGGTTCTGGTTGATCCAGACTGTTCCGGTTTCAAGCCGCCGTGCGATGGATTTGGCCTGTTCCACATTGTTCGACCAGACTGCCCCGGCCAGACCATATTCGCTGGCATTCGCGCGGTCGATCACATCATCAACGTCGCTGAATTTCAGCAGTGGCAGCACCGGCCCGAATGCTTCTTCCTGCACAACCCGCGAGTTTTCGGGCGGATTATCGACCAAGGTAACCGGAACGAAAAAGCCGCCATTGTCTGGCACGGCAGCTCCTTCGATCAGCACCAGACCTTGCTCACGCGCGTCGTCGATCAGTGCTTTGACTCGGTCGAACTGACGCTTGTTCTGGATCGGACCGAGCACCGTTCCCTGTTCAGCACCGTCACCAACCTTGATCGACTTCGCCAGTTGCACCAGGCGATCTCTGAGCGCGTCATAAATGTCGACATGGATATAAAGCCGCTTGGTCGCGATGCAGATCTGGGCCGTGTTGTAGAAGGCTCCCATGAAGATCTTCAATGCAACGTCGTCGAGGTCGACATCGGACATTACAATCGCCGCATCGTTGCCGCCCAGTTCCAGCGTCACCCGCTTAAGGTCCTTCGCTGCACTCTCCATGACCCGCTTGCCGGTCGCGGTCGAGCCAGTGAATGAGATTTTGGCAAAGCCAGGATGCGCGGTCATGACCGGGCCCAAATCGTCGCCGCCAGTGACGATGTTGAGAACGCCTGGCGGGAATATGTCTTTGAACAACTCACCAATCTTGAGGATGCAAAGCGGCGTGAACGGCGATGGCTTGAGGACCATGGTGTTGCCCGCTGCAAGCGCCGGAGCAATCTTCCACATCGAGAGGTTGACCGGGAAATTCCAAGGCGAAATTGCGCAGACCACGCCAAGCGGCACGTGACTTACCTCGATGAGCTGACCGTCTCCTTTGTCGATGGTCTGGATCGGCAATTCGATCTCGGAATAAGCCTTCAGCCATGCTGCGCCCACGATCATCTCTGATCGCGCGGCTTCCACGGGCCGCCCCTGCTCACGCGTGAACAGGCGCGCCAGTTCGTCGGCATTCGCTTCCAGCACTTCCGCTGCTTGCCGCAAGTAAGCCTGCCGTGCCGCCAGTGGAACATGGCGCCAGGTTTGATATGCCCGCGCCGCCGCTGCCACCGCACTGTCGAGTTGTTCGAGCGAGCAGTCCGGTGCCACCGTAAAGGTTTGGCCAGTCGCCGGATTCACGACCTCGATCGATTGCGAAGCTCCGACGAGCTGACCATCGATCAGCATCCGGTAGTCTTTGTCGAAGTTCATCCTCGCCTCCTGGCCATTCTCATCGTCCACGCCTTGACAGCAGTTAAACGAGTATTTAACGTCGAATTAAACCTTCATTTAAGGAAGGTCAAGCCACCACGTCAGGAGAGGGTGACGCGATGACAAAGCCGATCGATCCGTCCACCCCCATTCTGGTCGCAGTTGGCCAGAATACCGTTCAATGGGACGGCACCGTGCCGGCAGAAGCGCCGAGCCCGCAATCCTTGCAGGCAGCGGCAGCGCGGGCCGCACTGGAAGATTCCGGTGCCGCAGCTTCGTTGGTTGCAGCGATCGACACGGTGATGGTCATCCGCTCGAACCTCGACTCGGTTCGCGGCAGCAAGCATCCCTTCGGTCGCTGCTCGAATCCTCCCGGTGCGCTCGCGGCGAGTCTGGGAATCCCGGACGCCGAGCTCATCTATTCGGTCGTCGGAGGTGACCAGCCCCAAGCCCTGGTCAACGAAGCCGCCGAAAAAATCTTCGCTGGCACAGCCAAGGCAATCCTGATTGCCGGAGCGGAAGCGACTGGCGCGATGAAGACTGCGCTCAAGCAGCGGATAAAACTGGACTGGAATCAGTCGGTCGATGGCGATTTCGACGATCGCGGCTTGGGTCCGCAACTTCTGTCAGACTACGAGATCAAGAACGGTCTTGGCGCTCCGACACAGACCTACCCCGCATTCGAGCATGCCATGCGGGCCAGACTGGGCCTGAGCCGGGAACAGCACGCTGCATTGATGTCCGAGCTTTGGGAAGGCTTCTCCCAAGTTGCAGCGCAGAACCCCTATTCGCAATTTGGTGAGCCGCGTTCGGCCGAATTCCTGAGCACAGAGGGCAAGGACAACTACGCGGTCGCTGACCCTTACCTGAAATGGCATGTGGCGCAGGATGCCGTAAATCAGGGTGCGGCATTGATCCTGACCTCTGCCGGCGAAGCCCGGCGCCTCGGCATCGATCCGGCCAAATGGATCTACCTGCATGGCTACGCAGCAGCGAAAGACCGGCTGGTCAGCGAGCGGCCAGATCTGTCGCGGTCGCGCCCAATCGAGCTGACACTCGCAGCCGCATTGCAGGCTGCGGACAAGCAGCCGGCGGATATCGACCTCTTCGATCTCTACAGTTGCTTCCCTTGTGCGGTGCTGCTGGCAAGCGAAGCGCTGGCGCTCGACTGGCGCAAGACCGCGCCAACCGTAACCGGCGGGCTGCCGTTCTTCGGCGGCCCTGGCAACAGCTATTCACTCCATGCCATCGCGACGATGGCGGAGCGGCTGCGCTTGGCGCCAGACCAGTTCGGCCTTGTGCTTGCAAATGGTGGCTTCCTCTCCAAAGAGGCAGTCGGGATATATTCAGCGATCCCCAAGGCTGCATGGCAACCCGTCTCCAGTGCTGCAATCCAGGCTGAGATCGAGAACCAGCCGGTCCCTCAATTACTTACCGCTTCGTGCGAAGCGCAGGTCGAGACCTTCACCGTCACTTACAAGAAGGGCCGTCCCTCGCGCGGCTATGTCATTGCCAAGGCGCCCGAAGGCCGCGTGATCGCTAGGGCGCGCACTGGCCACCGCGCCACCTTGATGGCGCTCGCGGCAAATGATCCGGTTGGCACGTCTGTTCGTATTACCAGCATGGACGGCGTGAACTACCTCGACGCCGACGACAGCATTGGACGGCCAGCGCCAAGTGCCGGGCTTGTGCGCCGGTTCGAAGATGTGCTTGTCGAGCGCATCGGTCACGTCTTGCAGGTCACGCTGAACCGCCCGGAGCGGATGAACGCACTCCATTCGGCGGTGCACTTTGCCTTGCATGAGATCTGGGACGAGTACGAGCGTGATCCCGATCTCTGGGTCGCGATAGTAACCGGCGCCGGTGATCGCGCTTTCTGCAGCGGCAACGACCTGAAGGTCACCGCCAAGGGCGGTGACATGTCGATCCCGCCGTCCGGCTTTGCCGGTCTGTGTAATCGCCTGGACCGGACCAAGCCGGTGATCGCTGCGGTCAATGGTGTCGCGATGGGTGGCGGGCTGGAAATCGCGCTTGCTTGCGATCTGGTTGTTGCCGACGAACATGCCGGTTTTGCGCTTCCCGAAGTCAAGGTCGGTTTGTTTGCCGCCGCTGGCGGCGTCCACCGGCTAACACGTCAAATCGGACGAAAAGCCGCCATGGACTTGATCCTGACTGGGCGCACGATCGGGGCGGCCGAGGCAGAGACCCTTGGCATCATCAATCGCACCGTGGCGACGGGGACCTGCCTCGCTGCGGCACATGAACTTGCTTCGACAATCGAACAGAATTCGCCGACCGCAATCAGGGCGTCGCTCGAGGCCATCAATCAGTTGGAGACATCGGGGCTGTTGCAGACGGCGCTCGACGCCAACGGAGCGATCTTCGGGCGCTTGATGCGCACCCACGATTTCAAGGAAGGTGTCACGGCCTTTGCCGAAAAACGCAAACCGGAATGGACTGGGCGATGATCGACACCAAAGACGGCAAGGCAATGCTCGAAGGCGTGAAGGTTCTCGACCTGACCAGCGTCGTGTTTGGCCCACTGTGCACCCAGATGCTGGCGGATCTTGGTGCCGAAGTCACCAAGGTTGAATCGCCAGGCAGCGGCGACTCGTTCCGCTGGTCTGGCAAGGCGGTCGCGACCAAGGGCATGAGCCCGGGCTTCATGACGATCAATCGCGGCAAGAAGTCGGTCGTGCTCGATCTCAAATCGGCCGAGGACAACGCGGTAATGAAGGAGCTGCTGCGCGAGGTTGACGTGTTCGTCCTCAATGTGCGCGGCAAGGCGGTTGAACGGCTCGGGCTCGACTATGCCAGCGTCAGAGCAATCAATCCCGAGATAATTTACGTTCACTGTGTCGGATTTGGCCAGGATGGCCCTTATGCCGATCTTCAGGCTTATGATGACGTGATTCAGGCGGCCAGCGGGACCACGACGCTCCTTAGCCGGGTCGATGGCAATCCGCGTGCGCGCTACTTCCCTTCGCTGATTGCAGACAAGGTGGCTGGGCTTAACGGGGCCTTCGCGGCGCTGGCCGCAATCATTCACAAAATGCGCACGGGCCGCGGCCAGCGGGTCGAGGTGCCCATGTTCGAGACCTTCACCAATTTCATGTTGCTCGAACATCTCGCCGGCAAGACATTCGACCCTCCCAATGCGCCGGTCGGTTACTTCCGGCAAATCGATCCCGACCGGCAGCCGTTCCCGACCAAGGATGGCTATATCAGTATCGTTGCCTACACCGACGATTCATGGTTTCGGGTGTTCGACTTGCTAGGAAATCCTGAGTTTCTTGACGACGAGCGCTTCGAGACGCGCAAGCTGCGAGACCGCAATATGGCGCTGCTGTACCAGGAGATGGCGCGACTGACCCCCAATTTCCAGACCGCGGATCTCCTCAAGCTATGCCAGGAAGCCCAGATTCCGGCTCAACCGGTGCGCGACATGGACGACATCATGAGCGATCCTCATCTTGCCCAGACAGGGTTCTTCGAGCGCCGCACGCATCCGAGCGAAGGGGACTATTTTGCGATGCAGTCCCCATTGCAATTCGGCGACTATTCCCGCCCCGAGCTCGGGCATGCACCCAAGCTAGGAGAGCAGTCTGCAGAAGTTTTAGCCGGCGCCAGCAGGAAAGTCTGAATGTCCAATTTGCCCGAGATCGAAAACGAGCCGCGCAGTGCCCAACGGACCCGCGAGCGGATCGTCGAGGCTGCACGTGAATTGATGATCGAGCACGGTGTGCTTGAGGTCTCGGTTGCGGACATCACCCAGCGCGCTGGCGTCAACATCGCGCTGGTCAGTTACCATTTCGGAGGGCGTGAGGGACTGATGCTGTCGATCGCCCGCGACGATGCCAAATTGGCCATGGCCAACCTTGCCCGGCTGCGAGCAGCCGACCTGCCACCAGCGGAAAAGATCCGGCATCATGTCACGGGTATTATCCACGCCTACTACAAGCGGCCCTATCTCAATCGTTTGCTGCAAAAGCTTATCCGCGAGGGGACGCCCGAAGCCGCAGAGGAAGTCAGTAAATTCTTTGTGCAGCCGGTCGCCGAAGCGCGCAGCGAAATCATTGCCGAAGGAATCAAAGCGGGCGTATTTCGCGAGGTGGACTCCCGGCTGATCGGATACGCGCTGGAAGGGGCCTGCTCGCAGATATTTACCTCCTCGGCGTCGCGCGAGGCAGTACTCGGCAACGGCGAACTGAATATCGAACTCGTTGACCGTTATGCCAAATCGACAGCGGACTTGATCGTGGGCGGGCTCATGGCGCGACCCGATAACCAGGGCGACTCTTGATGGTCAAAATTCTCTTTTGTCTCAGGCGGAAGCCCGGTTTGTCCCGGGACGCTTTTCAGGAATACTGGCTAACGCAGCACGCCCAACTGGTGAGGGACAGAGCTCGCCTCCTCGGCATTCGGCGATATGTCCAGTCGCATACGATCTTCGATCCGCGACTTAATGGCCTGGCCGACCAGCGAGGCTTTGCCGGCGAGCCGTTCGATGGCGTGGCCGAACTCTGGTTCGATGCGCCAGAAGTGCTTTACACCAACGATTCAGTTCCAGCTGCTTCGCTGCAGGCTGCCAGGGATCTGTTAGCCGACGAGGCTGAGTTCATCGATCTTCCCAATTCACCGATTTTCGTCGCGAAAGAACATGCAATAATCGACGCTGATTCGTCCGGTGATGCGTCCACATTCAAAGGCGCTCCCATATGAATTTAGTTGGACGTAACGTCTTCATCACCGGCGCTTCATCTGGTCTTGGGGCTCATTTCGCGCGCCTGTTTTCGAGCCACGGAGCCAATGTCGTACTTGGCGCACGGCGGGTCGATCGGGTCACGACACTTGCACGGGAACTGGAAGAACTGGGCTGCGGAGCGCTCGCGGTCACTATGGACGTGACAGACGAAGCGTCGATTAGCGCCGCTTATGATGCGGGTGAGGCACGCTTCGGCACCATCGATACAATAATCGCCAACGCGGGAAAATCGGCAAAAGGTCGCGCAACCGAAGTTCCGGCTGACGAACTCCGCATGTTAACAGATACAAATTTTACGGGCGTTTACCTGACGGCACGCGAAGGCGCCAAGCGCTTGATCGCAGCCGGCAGCCAGAAATCGGGCATTGGCCGTATCGTCCTGCTCGGTTCAATAACCTCGCACCTCACCGGAGGTGGCGACAGCGCCTATGCCGCTCTCAAAGCAGGAATAGCCCATCTGGGGCGGAATCTGGCGCGGGAATGGGTGCGTCAGGGGATCAATGTGAACACCATCCAGCCAGGTTATATCCAGACGGAAATTGCTGGGGACTGGTTCCAGACCGAGGGTGGCCAAGCCCATATTGCGAGCTTCCCAAGGCGTAGGTTGCAACCATTGGAATCGCTCGACGCAATGATGCTCTATTTTTCCTCGGACGCGTCGGCATGCACGACTGGTGCCGTTATCGATGTGGACGACGGACAATCGCTATGACGATCTCAAATCGAGCCCTTGAAATTGCGAACAATGTCGAAGCCTTCGTTCGTTCGACGGTCGTCCCCTATGAAGGTGATCCCCGGCGCGATCACCACGGCGCACCTACCGATGCGCTGGTCGACGAGATGAAGGAGAAAGCGCGCGCGGCAGGTGTTCTCACGCCGCATATCCTGACGGATGGTTCGCATCTGACGCAGGGCGAAACCGCACTTGTCCTGCGGATGTCGGGCCTCTCACCTTTGGGACCGCTCGCCTGCAACACAAGTGCGCCCGATGAGGGCAATATGTATCTGCTTGGTCATGTCGGCAGCCCTGAACTCAAGGAGCGCTTTCTCAAACCGCTGGTCGAAGGACGCGCGCGTTCTGCCTTTTTCATGACCGAACCGGACGGCGGCGCAGGTTCCGATCCATCGATGATGAAGACCACTTGCCGGAAAGATGGAAATCACTGGCTGGTGACCGGCCGCAAAGCCTTCATCACAGGTGCGGATGGAGCGAAAGTAGGCATCGTGATGGCTAAGGCTGACGAAGGCGCATGCATGTTCCTCGTCGATCTGCCCGATCCTTCAATCCGCATCGAACATGTGCCGAACACAATCGACAGTTCGATGCCTGGCGGCCACGCCACCGTGCTGATCGACAATCTGCGCATCCCGGCTGACCAGATGCTTGGAAACGCTGGAGATGGCTTCAAATATGCGCAGATCCGGCTTTCTCCGGCGCGGCTTTCGCACTGCATGCGCTGGCTGGGTTGCTGCATTCGCGCCAACGAAATTGCAACCGACTATGCCAACCGCCGCGAGGCATTCGGGAAGACCCTGATCGATCATGAAGGCGTGGGCTTCATGCTCGCCGAGAATATCATCGAGCTGAAACAGGCTGAACTGATGATCGACTGGTGCGCGAGTGTGCTCGACACCGGGTCGCTCGGCACGGTCGAAAGCTCCATGACCAAAGTAGCAGTGTCCGAGGCGTTAATGCGGATTGCTGATCGCTGCGTCCAGGTGATGGGCGGGTCCGGCGTGAGCGATCAGACGATAGTCGAACAGGTGTTCCGCGAGGTCCGCGCTTTCCGCATCTACGACGGCCCCACTGAGGTCCATAAGTGGAGCCTTGCCAAGAAGATCAAGCGTGACTGGAAAGCAGCCCAGGCGTCGTAGCGGCGTGGCCAAAACCACGGATGGGAACGATGGGAACAAGGTGAGTAAGCCGATGATTGGGACGCAATTCTCACGATCCGCGTGCCTTATGACGCTGGCCATCGGCATTATCAGCGGGATGGTCCCGGCGCTGCAGAGTTCACTTTTGCCGCAATTGGTTGTGGAAGGGCGGCTGACTCTGGCTGGTCTCGGCCAGGTCGCTATGGCCGAAGCGGCGGGGACGCTCGTCGCGATCGTCATGGCAAATGCAACGCTTAAACCTGAGCGGCTTCGGCTGATCGTGATTGTGGCAGCGGTCGCTGGCCTATTGCTCGACCTTGCAACGGCCAGGCTTTTCGGGACGCAAATTGTGCTGGCCCGCTTTGCTCACGGTTTGTGCGCCGGCGTTTTGGTCTGGGTATGGATCGGACTGCTGACCCGAATCGAAAATCCCGCTCGGCTGATGGCGCTCTATATTACCATTCAAGCAGGCTTGTTGCTTGCACTATCCACATTCTTTGCGACCACTTTATTGGCTTGGGGCGGTGCAATGGCCGGTTTCGGTGCATTGGCTCTGCTGTATGGGCTGATGGTCATTCTTGCCTTTGGCGTCCCTCCGAGGTTCGAACCGCTCATAGAAGAAGGTGGATCGATCTGGCCGGACACAGCAGGCTGGGTTGGCCTTACCGTCGTCTTTCTTCAGCTCGCCGCCATTCTTGCTCTTTGGGTTTATATCAAGCCGCTTGGCCAACAGTTCGGCTTGAGCGATGCAGAGGCTGGACTGACAATTTCAATCGCCCTGGGATCACAAATCTTCGCGGGCCTCGCCGCTGCTGCAGTCGCGGGACGAGCCCGCGCACCGCTAGTGCTTTTCCTCGTTGCGATCATAAGCGCTGCGGCCACCGTTGTTTTGGGAATCACTGGCTCAAGCATGGTGTTCACGCTTGGAACTGTGATTTTCGCCTTTCTGTGGATGTTCGCGCCTCCGTTTCAGATGCCCTATCTGATTGAGCTCGACCCAAGCCGGCGAGCGGCCATGCATATGGCAACAGCTCAGCTCCTAGGAATCGCTGCAGGTCCCGCGCTAGCATCGTTGGCGGTAAGTCGGAGCAACGTGCGAGGGGCATTGCTGTCGTCCGGAGTGTTATACTTGATGAGTGCCCTGATCATCGCAGCCACCGCGATGCGACCGGCCGCGCGGAAACAATCACTGTGAATGCTTATGGGCTGGACACGCTCGGCAGCGAGCTTGACCGCAAAGTTAGCGACAGGAGTCGAAGCTAGCCGACGATCGTTGGCAAAAGCTAGCGCCCTTTTTGCTTTACAAGGATCAAGCAAGGCTCGCAGTCTGTGCGCTCAGCGGAGCGCCTGCACGGGAGAGCAGAGTCATGAAAAAGATTTCAGCGAGCGACGCCGTATTTCTAGACCTGGAAACGGCAAACGGACCGATGATTATCGGTGGTTTGTTCATTCTTGACCCATCCACCGCGCCAGGCAGTTTTGTACGCCATCGCGACATTCTTAGTTACGTCGAAACGCGCCTTCACTTAGCTCCCAACCTCAGGCGAAAGCTCGTCTATCATCCATTAGGGCTCGATGAACCGCGATTGATTGACGACCCGGATTTCGATCTCGAGTTTCACGTCCGCCACAGTGCATTGCCCAAGCCGCGCGATTGGCGGCAGCTCAAGATCATGGTTTCGCGGCTGATATCACGGCCGATGGACATGCATCGGCCACTATGGGAAATGTACATTATCGAAGGTTTGGAGAACCTTGAGGGTATCCCCCCTGATGCCTTTGCGATGCTGTTCAAGATGCATCACGCTACCTTCGACGGCAAGGCCGGAGGTGCAGCACTTTGGGCCTTCATGCAGGACACGCCTGAATTTGAGCCCCTGCCCCCCGAGAGGCGTTGGGTGCCAGAGCGGCGCCCGGATTTTCTCGGCTGGACGGTATCCTCGATCCAGGAAGGCGCGCAGCAGTGGCTCGCCAACATGAAGGCGGCGCCCGGGCTTGGTAAAGGCATGGCATCCGGGGTCAGGCAGTCCGCCAAGAACACCGCCAGCAAGTCTGGTAAACTGCTGGCACCCAAAACCCGTTTCCAGCAACGCATAACCTCACATCGCGTGTGGGACTTTGTTCGCTTCGATATCAGGGACGTGTTTGCACTGCGCGCGGCTTTGGGCAAACCCAAGATGAACGACCTGCTGTTGACGGTCGTCGGTGGCGCGCTTCGGCGTTATTTGACCCATCATGGCGAACTGCCGAACGACAGTCTGCTCACCCTTTGCCCGATCAGCGTCCGCGGTGCGAGCGATCCCAAAGAAGGCGGGAATTTTGTCTCGGGCATGCGCGTTCAGCTTGGGACCGACATTGCCAATCCGCTTGAGCGCC
>CALCQB010000199.1 GCA_937897535.1 uncultured Novosphingobium sp.
TCGATCACGTCCGCTCGGCCTGCAAGGCCAGCGCCAGCTGCGGCAGCTGCACCGGCCTGGTCGAAAGCCTGCTCAAGCTGACGCTGGGCGATGAGGTCGAATCCGGGCCGAAGACCATGTGCAAATGCACCAGCTTCACCCATTCCGACGTCCGCCGCCTGATCGTCGAAAAGGAGCTCAAGCTGATCCCCCAGGTGATGCAGGAACTCGGCTGGACCACGCCCGATGGCTGCGCCTCGTGCCGCCCGGCGCTCAACTACTACCTGCTCTGCGCGCTGCCCGGCGACTATGTCGACGATCAGCAGAGCCGGTTCGTCAACGAACGGATGCACGCCAACATCCAGAAGGACGGGACTTATTCGGTCGTGCCCCGGATGTGGGGCGGGCTGACCAACCCGACCGAGCTGCGCGCGATCGCCGACGTGGTCGAGAAATTCAACGCGCCGATGGTCAAGGTCACCGGCGGCCAGCGGCTCGACATCTTCGGAATCAAGAAGGAGGATCTACCTGCGGTCTGGGCCGACCTGAACGCCGCCGGGATGGTTTCGGGCCACGCCTATGGCAAATCGCTGCGCACGGTGAAGACCTGTGTCGGCAGCGAATGGTGCCGGTTCGGCACGCAGGATTCGACCGGGCTCGGGGTCAAGATCGAGCGGATGACCTGGGGCAGCTGGATGCCGCACAAGTTCAAGATCGCGGTCAGCGGCTGCCCGCGCAACTGCGCCGAGGCAACGATCAAGGACTTCGGCGTGGTCTGCGTCGATTCGGGCTATGAACTCCACGTCGGCGGCAACGGCGGGATCAAGGTCCGCGCCACCGACCTCTTGTGCAAGGTCGAGACCGAGGACCAGGCAATGGAGGTCTGCGCCGCGTTCATCCAGCTCTACCGCGAACAGGCCTGGTATCTCGAACGGACCGCGCCGTGGATCGAGCGGATCGGGCTGGGTCACGTCAAGGCCGGGCTGTTCGATGATCCCGCTGCCGTCGGCGAGCTCGCTGCCCGGTTCTATCACTCGCAGCAGTTCATGCAGGACGATCCCTGGGCCAAGCGCGCCGCCGGGGACGAACGCGAACTGCACCAGCACCTTGCCGAGGTCCGGCCGATGGAGTTCGTGTAATGATTGGTGAATGGCTCGATATCGGCCCGGTCAGCCAGATTTCGCCCGGCCATGCCCGGACCCTGCCGGTGCGCGGCGGGGAAGAAATCGCGGTGTTCCACACCCTCGACAACCAGTTCTACGCGCTGGTCAACAAGTGCCCGCACAAGCAGGGGCCGCTCAGCCAGGGGATTGTCCATGGCACCGTGGTGACCTGCCCGCTGCACAACTGGAACATCTCGCTCAAGACCGGCGAAGCACTAGGCGCGGACAAGGGCTGCGTTCCGACGATCCCGCTCAGGGTCGATGCCGGACGGATCTACCTGCTGCGCGATGCGGTAGTCGGGAAGTCGGCGGCCTGAGATGGAGGCAGTCCGCACCACCTGCGCCTATTGCGGGGTTGGCTGCGGGGTCTCCGCGCGGGTCACGGGCGAACGCCAGGTCGAGATCGCGGGCGACCCCGATCATCCGGCCAACTTCGGAAAGCTCTGCTCCAAGGGCACGCATCTGGGCGAAACGGTCGGGCTTGAAGGCCGGTTGCTGCACCCCGAAGTGGGCGGCAAGCGCGTCAGCTGGGACAAGGCGATCGCCCAGGTCGCGCGCGGCTTTGCTCAGGCGGTCAAGGACCACGGCCCGGATTCGGTCGCGTTCTACGTCTCGGGCCAGCTGCTGACCGAGGATTACTATGTCGCCAACAAGCTGATGAAGGGCTTCCTCGGCAGCGCCAACATCGACACCAACAGCCGCCTGTGCATGTCGAGCGCGGTCGCCGCGCACAATCGCGCGTTCGGCGAGGACATCGTCCCCTGCACTTACGAAGATATCGACCAGGCCGACCTGATCGTGCTTGTCGGCTCGAACACCGCCTGGTGCCACCCGGTGGTTTACCAGCGGATTGTCGCGGCTCGGGCCGCGCGCGGGACCAAGGTGGTCGTGATCGACCCGCGCCGGACCGAAACCTGCGCCGACGCCGACCTGCACCTCGCCCTGAAGCCGGGCAGCGACGTTGCGCTGTTTGCCGGTCTGCTCGCCGATTGCCGCGACACCGGCCTGCTCGACCGGGGCTACCTTGCCGCGCATGTTGCCGTGCCTGAGAACTTCTGGGCCACGCTCGATGCCTGCGGCCTCGCTGAAACCGCCGCGGCCTGCGACGTGCCGATCCGCGACCTCGCCGCTTTCTACGAGCTGTTCGCCGCCAATCCGCGCACGGTCACGCTGTTCAGCCAGGGGATCAACCAATCGATCCGCGGCACCGATCAGGGCAATGCGATCATCAACCTGCACCTCGCCACGGGGCGGATCGGCAAGCCGGGTGCCGGGCCGTTCTCGATCACCGGCCAGCCCAACGCGATGGGCGGGCGCGAGGTTGGGGGGCTCGCCACCACCCTCGCCGCGCACCGCGACTTCGGAGCCGAAAACCGCGCCGACGTGCAGCGCTTCTGGTCGTCGCCGGTCATCGCCGAAAAGCCCGGGCTCAAGGCGGTCGACCTGTTCCGCCAGATGCGCGATGGCAAGATCAAGGCGCTATGGGTGATGGCGACCAATCCGGCAGTGTCGATGCCCGATGCGGCGCTGGTCCGCGAGGCGCTGGCGACTTGCCGGCTGGTGGTGGTCTCCGATTGCATCGCCGATACCGACACTTCCCGCCTCGCCCAGATCAAACTTCCCGCGCTCGGGTGGGGCGAGAAGGACGGTACCGTCACCAATTCGGATCGCACGATCAGCCGCCAGCGCGCCTTCCTGCCTGCGCCGGGTGAAGCCAGATCCGATTGGTGGATCATCAGCGAAGTGGCCAAGGCGATGGGTTGGCAGGAGGCGTTTTCCTATGCCCATCCGGCCGAGATTTTCCGCGAACACGCCCGGCTTTCAACCTATCGCAACAGCGGCGCGCGGGTGTTCGATCTTGGCGATCTCGCCGCGATCAGCAATGCCGCCTATGAAGCGCTTGCTCCGCAACGCTGGGGCGGCACACCGTTTGCCGAGGGCCGGTTCTCGACCCCCGATGGCCGCGCGCGGCTGCTGCCAGTAGTCCAGCGCGCACTGGACGCTCCGCTCGCCAAATGGCCGCTGACGCTCAACACCGGGCGCTACCGCGACCAGTGGCATACGATGACCCGGACCGGGCTGTCCCCCCGTCTGTCGCAGCACCGCCGCGAGCCGGCGGTCGAAATGCACCCGGCCGATATCGCGGTGCTGGGGCTGACCGACGGCGATCTGGCCCAGGTCCAGACGCCGCAGGGCGAATCGGTGTTCCGGGTGCTGGCCAGCGACGGCCAGCGGCGGGGCGAGGTGTTCACCCCGATCCACTGGACCGATCGCCAATCGAGCGGGGGGCGGACCGGGCTGTTGCCGCGCGCCGCAGTCGATCCGCATTCGGGCCAGCCTGCGTTCAAGCAGACCCCGGCCCGGATCGAGGCGCTGCCGGTCGACTGGCATGGCTTCGCGGTGCTGGCCGAGCTGCCACCCCGGATCGCCGCCGCCTATGCCACCCGCGTCCGGGTCGCGCAGGGCTGGCTGGTCGAGTTGGCCGGGGTCCGCGATCCCGGTCCGCTGGTCGAAAGCCTGCTGCCGCGCGGCGAGCGGCTCGAAAGCCACGACAGCGCGCGCGGGGTGCGCCGCTCGGTGGTGCTGGCCGGGCAGGATCTGCGGGCGGCGATCTACCTCACCCGCAACGGCCAGTTGCCCGACCGCGACTGGATCATCGCCCAATTGCGCCAGTGTGAAGCCAGCCCGGTTGAATTGCTCGCGGGACGCCCGGCCAAGCCCGCGCCCGATCGCGGAGCACTGGTCTGCGTCTGTTTCGACGTCGGCACGGTCGCTATCACCGCCGCGGCGGTGGCTGGCGCGGCAACAGTCGAGGCGGTCGGTCAGGCCACTTGCGCCGGAACCAATTGCGGCTCGTGCCGCCCGGCAATCGCCAGGCTGCTCGAAGCGGCGCTGACCCTTGAAGCGGAGGCAGCCGAATGACCGATTCCTCAACCAGCGATTTCCCAAATGGCATGGTCTGGCTGGTCGGCGCCGGGCCCGGCGATCCCGAACTGCTGACCCGCAAGGCCGAGCGGCTGCTGCGCGCCGCCACCGTGGTGTTCCACGATGCGCTGGTTGGACCTGGCGTGCTCGACCTGGCCGGACCGAATGCCCGGCTGGTCCACGTCGGCAAGCGCGCCGGCCGTCATTCCAAGGACCAACGCACGATCGACCAGCTGATCGTCGCCGCCGCGCTGGCGGGTGAGCGGGTGGTCCGGCTCAAGGGCGGCGATCCGGCAATCTTCGGGCGTGCCACCGAAGAGCTCGACGCCTGCCACGATGCAGGGGTGGCGGTGGCAATCTGCCCCGGCATCACTGCCGCCAGCGCGGCGGCTGCAAGCCTGGGCCAATCGCTGACCCTGCGCGGGCACGCCCGCAAGCTGACCTTCGTCACCGCGCACGCCCGCGCTGGCGAGCCGCTCGATCTCGACTGGGCGGCGCTGGCCGACCCGGCGGCGACGCTGGCGATCTACATGGGCAAGGCCGCTGCGGCCGAGGTTTCGCGCAATCTGCTGGCGGCCGGTCTGGCCCCGGAAACGCCGGTCGCGCTGGTCGAAAGCGCCAGCCTGCCCGAAGAGCGGCGCCTGACCACGCGGCTCGATCTGCTGCCGCTGGCCGCGCAGGCCGGCCTTGGCACGGGTCCCGCGCTTTTGCTGATCGGCGCAGCGCTCAAATCCAGTGGCGAGGCCAAGGCGTCAGCCACCGGGCGAAGCACGATCCGCGCCGAAGCGATCGGACGCTGAACCCGGTCTGGGCAGGTCCAGCCCCGGTCAAAGGGCACATGTGAAGCAACTGCGGAAAACTGCTGTTAGTTCAGGGAATGGGTGGGGTTTAGTGCAACCGTTCCGCGCCTGGACCGGTTGGATGATCCGCACGCCGCATTCCCCTGTGGCCATGGTGCACCGGGCCGCGAGTGCATTTAGCTTCTCCACCGCCTTGACGAAGTGAACGTTATCATTTAGGTGAACGTTCACAATTTGAGGCGGAAGTGCCGTGGAGCACCCGCAATACGGGGAGGAATTCGCATGAAGGTTATCCGCAATCCTGCGCTCAATCGCATGATGATCGGCGCTTCGGTGCTGGCGCTGGGAATCGCCGCGCAGCCGGCTTTCGCCCAGGACACTGCGCCGGAGGGCGATTCGGCCGACGAAATCATCGTCACCGGGATCCGCGCATCGTTGCGCAATTCGATGGACACCAAACGCGATGCAATCGGCGTGGTCGATGCGATCTCGGCCGAGGAAATGGGCAAGTTCCCCGATACCAACCTGGCCGAATCGCTCCAGCGGATCACCGGCGTGTCGATCGACCGCAACAGCGGTGAAGGTTCCAAGGTCACGGTTCGCGGGTTTGGTCCCGACTTCAACCTGGTGCTGCTCAATGGCCGCCAGATGCCGGCTTCGGGCCTGGGCAGCTGCTGCGAAGCCCCGGCCTCGCGCTCGTTCGATTTCGCCAATCTTGCCGCCGAAGGCGTTGCCGGGGTCCAGGTCTACAAGTCGGGCCGGGCCAGCCTGCCGACCGGCGGGATCGGCTCGGTGATCAACATCCAGACGCCGCGTCCGCTCGATCGCCCCGGCTTCAATGGCAGCATCGGCGTCAAGGGCGTCTATGACCACACCTTCGAAGACACCAAGATCACGCCGGAAGTGTCGGGCATTCTCAGCCAGACCTTCTACGACGACAAGATCGGGATCCTGATCACCGGTTCGTACCAGCGTCGCAAGGCCAGCCTGGCCCAGTTCAACGCCGGCTGGCGCGAAGGCTATCTCGGCAACGAAAACAACTGGGGCTCGCTGCCGGTCGACGCCAATGACTGGCGCGGCAACTTTGCGCAGACGCAGAACCGTCCGAACGCCACGACGGTCTATCAGGTCACCCAGAACGCCGGCTACGATTTCACCGATATCGACCGCGAACGGATCAACGGCCAGGTCGTGCTGCAGTTCAAGCCGACCGATACCCTCAACGCGGTGATCGACTACACCTATTCGCAGAACACGATCGACGCCCGCACCAACAGCATCGGCGTGTGGTTCAACCACAACAACACCTCCAGCAGCTGGACGAATGGGCCAGCTGCGGGACCCAATTTCTATGCCGAAGCGTTCGGTCCGGGCGAAGGCAAGGACATGGCGATCACCGGGGCGGTGGCCAAGAACCGCTCAATCAACAAGTCGCTCGGCGGCAACCTCAGCTGGAAGGGCGACAGCGGCCTGCATTTCGAGCTCGACGCGCACCATTCGACTGCCGAAAGCAAGCCGAACTCGCCCTATGGCAGCAACATCGCGGTCGGCAGCGCGATCTTCGGCGTGGCGAACCAGCGGGTCGATTTCACCACCGACATGCCGGTGATTTCGGTCAACCTCAATCCGGGCACCGCGTTTTCGGCCGCCAGCATCAGGCCGGCCGGCAACGCCTTCCGCAATGCCTACATGAAGGATGAAATCAACGAAGTGTCGTTCCGCGGCGGCTATGATTTCAACGACGGCCTGATCGACAGCCTCGATTTCGGGATGACCTATACCGACAACAAGGTGCGGTCGGCCTATGGCTTCCTCCAGAGCGACAGCTGGGGTGGCACGCAAAGCGCGGCGGCGACTCCGGATAGTCTCTATACCCTCACCGGCCTGCCCGATCGCCTCGCCGGGATGAACGGTTCGAATGCTTCGGGGATCATCCCGAACTACTTCCAGGTCGACACTGTCGGGCTGATCAGCTTCCTCGAGCGCACCGAGCGGGTGTGTTCCGACTCTTGGACCGGGGACGCTATCCCCGGAACTTGCCTGGCCACGTTCACGGCCGATCGCCGGATCAACGAAAAGACCATAGCCCCGTGGATCCAGTCGCTCCACAGCTTCGATCTCGGCGCTGGCGAAGCGCACTTGCGCCTCGGACTGCGCTATGAAGACACCCAAATCCAGTCTTCGGCGCTAGTCCCCATCCCTTCCGGGACTTCCATGAACTCGTTCAACGAGATTGGCCTGATCTATTCCGGGCGAAGGGATTTCACGACGCTGAAGGGCCATTACGACCATTGGCTCCCCGCTATCGATCTCGACGTTTCGCCCCTCAATGGCTTCAAACTCCGGGCCTCGTACAGCCACACCATAACGCGACCCGACTATAACAGCCTGCAGGGCGGCATTCAGGTCAATCAACCGATCCGTCCAGGTGGCGGCGGCACTGCTGGTAGCGGAAATCCAAGCCTGCTGCCCTACCTGTCGAAGAACATCGACGCGTCGGCGGAATGGTATTATGGCCGCGACAGCTATATTTCGATCGGCTATTTCCGCAAATCGGTCAGCAATTTCATTGGCAATGAAACGGTGCAGCAGCCGCTGTTCAATCTGACCAACCCCGGCCAGGGTGCAATCTTCCAAGCTACCCGCGCCGCGCTGGGACCGAATGCGGTGTTCAACGATGCGCGTCAAGATCCTCAGTTGGGTTACATTCCGCCGACAACGGCTTCTATCCTGGGCTATGTGGTTGCCAATAATCCCACCGCCGTATCCTATAACGGAACACAGCCAATCGGGATCATCGGTCAGCCCGGCGATCCACTCGTTCAGTTCACGACCTCGCGGCCGAGCAACAGCAGCCAGACCGCCAAGCTCAGCGGCTGGGAGTTCGCGATCCAGCATTCGTTTTGGGACACCGGCTTCGGCGCGATCCTGAACTACACGATCGTCAACAGCGATACCCGCTATGACAACACCCAGCGCTACACCGTCACCCAGTTCGCGGTGAACGGGGTCAGCGACAGCGCCAACGCGGTGGTCTATTATGACAAGAACGGGATCCAGTTCCGCGTCGCCTACAACTGGCGTGACGAGTTCCTGTCGGGTTACGGTCTCGATCCGTACTACATCGAAGCCTACGGCCAGTTCGATGTCAGTGCGAGCATCGAGATCAAGAAGGGGCTGACGATCTTCGCCGAGGGGATCAACGTCACCAATGCCGACCGGCGTGGCCACATGCGCAACGACCAGACGGTGTTCTTCGCGGCGCCCGGCTATGCCCGCTACGCGGCGGGGGTACGGGTTACTTTCTGATCCGGCGAGGCTTTAACCGGCCTGGCTGTTCGATTGAGAGTCGCGCCACCTCCCGGCGCGGCTCTCAATCTGTATAAGGACCACAAGACTTGGGAGCCGGAGCCAGACGATGAGCCATCACCAGATCCTCAACCCTGCCGATCATGCCGGATTGCGGATCCGCACCGAGGCACGGGCGGAGCTGGGCGACGGGGTCGCGGCGGCGCTGGCAGTCCCGGCCGAGTTCCGTCGGCTCGCCTGCGAATATCCGATCCTGTTCCGCTATGACGGGGCCAGCGCGAGCTGGTCGGCGCTGGCGCTGCTGGGGTTCGAACCGGGTGAAAACCTGTTCCTCGATGGGGAGGGATGGGATGCCGCGTGCAAGCCGTTGTCGCTCGCGGTCCAGCCGTTCCTGATCGGGCGCCCCCAAAGCGGCGACGGTCCGGCCCAGGTTCATATCGACATGGCGCACCCCCGGGTCGCGCAAGATGGCGCAGGCGTGCCGGTGTTCGACGCTGCGGGGCAGCCCGGCCCGCTGCTGGCCGACGCAATCGAGATGCTCGGGATGCTCGACGAGAGTTACCGGGCAAGTGTGGCATTCTTTGCCGCCTGCGCGCGCTACGAGCTGTTTGAACCGTTTTCGATGGATGTCGCGCTCGATTCCGGAGCGGCTCACCGGCTGGTCGGCTACAGCATCGTCGATGAAGACAAGCTGGCCGCGCTCGAGCCTGGGATCCTGGCCGAGCTTCACGCCGCCGGTCACCTGGCGCCGCTGCATTTCGCGATGGCCTCGCTCGGCAATCTCGGCAAGCTGGTCCGCCGCAAGAACCGCAAGGGCCATGGCTGATACCCCGGCTCATCTTGCCGCACTGCCGCGCGTGGCCGAAGCGGCGTTGACGCCGGATCAGCTCGACGAGGCACTGCGCGATGCAAGCGAACCGTTCGTGGTGCGCGGACTCGCCCGGGACTGGCCGCTGGTCCGGGCCGGACTGGACAGCGGCGCGGCAGCGCGGGCCTATCTGGCCAGCCAAGCCCGCGACCGGACCTTCCCGGCCAGTCTGGCCAACCACGGCGGCGACGAGCGGCTGTTCTACGACGAAGCCATGGCGATGAACTTTCGCATGGCCCAGGCCCCGTTCGAAGATTGGCTGGCGGCGCTCGACCGGGCGGAGGCCGATCCCGCCGCACCGACCGTTTATCTCTCCTCGATCGACATCGATGGCTACTTCGGCGGTCTCGGCGCGGCCAATGCGCTACCACTGGGGGATCGGCGCGCGCTCGCCTCGATCTGGATCGGCAGCCGCACCCGGATCGCCGCGCACAACGACGTGCCTGACAATCTGGCGGTCTGCGCGGTCGGTCGGCGGCGTTTCACGCTGTTCCCGCCCGGGCAGTTCGCCAATCTCTATCCCGGCCCGCTGGAAAACAATCCCGGCGGCCGACCGGTCTCGATGGTCGATCTGCTTGCGCCCGATCTGGCCGTCTATCCACGCTTTGCCGAGGCGCTGCAGCACGCGCAGGTGGCCGAGCTTGAGCCGGGTGATGCGGTGTTCGTGCCGTCGCTGTGGTGGCACCATGTCGAAGGGCTCGCCCCGTTCAACGTGCTGGTCAACTACTGGTGGCGCGATGTGCCGCACTTTCTTGGCCAGCCCGAGGACGCGCTGTACCATGCGATCCTGGCGATCCGCGACCTGCCCGAAGCCGATCGCGCCCGCTGGCGCGAACAGTTCGAACATTATGCATTTTCGGGCGGCAGCACGGCGGCGGAGCACCTGCCCGCGGCCGCGCGCGGGGTTCTCGCGCCATTGACTGCCGAAACCGCCAGCCAGATCAAGGCCAAGTTGCTGAGAGGATTGTCGCGATGAATCCGGAAAACAAACTGCGCGTGGTGATCGCCGGGGGCGGCACCGCCGGGTGGATGGCGGCGGCGGCGCTGGCCAATACGCTGGGCTCGGCGATCGACCTGACCCTGGTCGAATCCGATGCGATCGGCACGATCGGGGTGGGCGAAAGCACGATCCCGCCGCTGCTGCTGTTCAACCGCCTGCTTGGCATCGGCGAGGCCGAGTTCATGCGCGCAACCCAGGCAACCTTCAAGCTGGGGATCAAGTTCGAAAACTGGAAGGACCTGGGCGAAACCTATTTTCACTCGTTCGGCGCGGCGGGCAAGGATCACTGGTCGGCGGGGTTCCAGCACTTCTGGCTGCACGGCCTGAAGCACGGTCATCCGCACAGCTACGATGACTATTGCCTCGAACTGAAGGCCGCGCTGGAGGGCAAGTTTGCCCACCTGCCCGACGACCGGATGAACTACGCCTACCAGCTCGATTCCGCGCTTTACGCCGCGTTTCTGCGCAAGCGCGCCGAGGCCGACGGTGCGAAGCGGATCGAGGGGCGGATCGCCGCGGTCGAGTTGAACGGCGAAACCGGCGATATCGCCGCGCTACGGCTCGACGGCGACCGCCGGATCGCGGGTGACCTGTTCCTCGACTGCACCGGCTTTCGCGCACTGCTGATCGAAGGCGCGCTTCACGCCGGGTTCGATGACTGGACGCACTATCTGCCGTGCGACAGCGCGATCGCGGTCCAGACCGCCAGCGTCCGCCCGCCGGTGCCCTATACCCGCGCGATCGCGCACGATGCCGGCTGGCAGTGGCGGATCCCGCTGCAGCACCGCCAGGGCAACGGGATCGTCTATTGCAGCCGCTATCTGGACAAGGACGCCGCGCTCGAACGGTTGCTCGGTTCGGTTGAGGGACAGACCCTGACCGAGCCCAACTTCATCCGCTACACCACCGGGGTGCGGCGCAAGCAGTGGCACCGCAACTGCGTGGCGGTCGGGCTGGCCGGCGGGTTCATGGAACCGCTCGAATCGACCTCGATCCACCTGATCCAGCGCGCCGTGCTGCGGCTGATCCGGATGCTGCCAGGCGGCCCGGTCTCCCCGCGCGATGTGGCCGAATTCAACGACCAGCAGTTCACCGACATGGAGCAGATCCGCGATTTCCTGATCCTGCATTACAAGGTGACCCAGCGCCGCGACAGCCCGTTCTGGCGGCAGTGTGCCGCGATGGCGATACCCGACAGCCTCGAGCAGAAGATCGAACTGTTCCGCGAAACCGGCCGGGTCTTCCGCAAGAACGAGGAGCTGTTCGCCGAGACCAGCTGGATCCAGGTGATGCTGGGCCAGGGGATCATGCCGCAAAGCTATCACCCGGTGGCGGGCAAGCTGCGTCAGGATGAGTTGGACCATTTCCTGGGATCGCTGCGTGGCATGGTCAGCAAGACCGTGGCCGGATTGCCCAGCCAGCAGGACTATATCGCCAGTTATTGCGCCGCAGCCGATGCCAAGGCGGCGGCATGAGGCGGCTGGCCTGCGCCGCTCTATGCGCGCTTGCCGCTATCGGTCCGGCCCGTGCTGAAGCTGATGGCTGGACCATGGTCTGGTCCGACGAATTCGACGGCAGCGCGATCGACAAGCGCAAGTGGGACTTCGCTGTCGATTGCTGGGGCGGCGGCAACGACGAACACCAGTGCTACACCCGGAACGCGCGCAACGCCGGAATCGACGATGGCAAGCTGGTGATAACCGCGCGCAATGAGCGGACCACCGGCCCGGCCTGGCCAGCCGAGCAGCGCAATTCCGAGGCAAAGCGCGATGCCGAGGCGGTCCGCGATTTTTCCTCAGCCAAGCTCAGCACCCGCGGCAAGGCCGCCTGGCGGTATGGCAAGGTCGAGGTCCGGGCAAAACTGCCGCAGGGCCAGGGGACCTGGCCGGCAATCTGGATGCTGCCCGAAAAGACCGGCTATGGCCCGTGGGCCGCGTCGGGCGAAATCGACATCCTCGAGGCGGTCAATCTGGGCGTGCCCTGTGCCAGGTGCCCGGGCGGGAACGAGAACACGATCCTCGGCACGATCCACTTCGGGGCGAAGTGGCCGAACAACAAGTTCGCCAGCAAGGAAATCGCCTATCCGCCGGTGCTGGAAGGCTTTCACACCTATGCGGTCGAATGGCACCCGGACCGGATCATCTGGCTGGTCGACGGCCAGGTCTATTCCGAACTGACCGCCGACAAGTGGTTCACCACCGGATCGAAGACCCCGGGCGCGCCGTTCGACCGGCCGTTTCACCTGATCCTCAACCTCGCGATCGGCGGCAAGCTGCCCGAAGGCCGCGGGCTGGGCGGGGTCCGGCTCGATGGCTATCCCAAACGGATGGAAGTCGATTGGGTTCGCATCTGGCAAAAGGCCGATGGTGCCGCTACGACGGCCAGGGGCGCAGCGGGCGCGGGGGACCAGCAATAACATGGCACGACGCCGCCAGGCCGTAACGATCAAGCACGTGGCCGCCGATGCCGGGGTCTCGCTGCAAACGGTCAGCCGCGTGATCAACAACGAACCCAACGTCCGTCCGGAAATGAAGGCCCGGGTCCAGGCCTCGATCGACAGGCTGGGCTACGTCCCCTCGATCGCGGCCCAGCGGATGAGCGGGTCGCGCAGCTACCTGATCCTCGCAATCAACGACCGCGAACGGACCATCGCCGACTGGCAGGCCCGGCAAGGGACCGACTGGGTCGACCAGATGTTGCTCGGCGGGATGCTCAAGTGCGCCGAGCACGGCTACCGGATGATCTTCGAGCTGGTCGATACCCATTCCGACCATGTCGAGCGCGAGCTGCTGGGGGCGATCGCCGCGCTCCAGCCGGACGGGATCATCCTGACCCCGCCGCATTCCGACAATGCCCAGATCGTCGCGCTGCTGGCCGCGCAGAAGATCCCGTTCGCGCGGATCGGCTCGAAGCAGAACGGCAAGGGCATCCCGGTTTCGATGGACGACGAGGGCTCGGCCCGGACCGCGACCCGCTATCTGATCGAACGCGGCCACCGCCGGATCGGGTTCATCGCCGGTTCGCCCGAATATGAACTCAGCGGCTGGCGGGTCGATGGCTGGAAGGCGGAAATGGCTGCGGCCGGCTGCTCGACCGACGGACTGCTGGCGGCGGGCGATTTTTCCTATGCTTCGGGCGAGGTCGCGGCACGAGTCCTGCTTGGCGCGGCCGAACCGCCCAGCGCGATCATCGCCAGCAACGATCAGATGGCCTTGGCAACGCTGGAGGTGGCGCGCCAGCGCGGGATCGCGGTGCCGGATCGACTCTCGCTGATCAGCTTCGACAACACCCCGCTGGTCCATTTCACCCAGCCCCCGCTGACCGCTGTTGACCAGCCCATCGCCGCCACCGCTTCGAAGGCGGTCGAACTGATTATCGCCGCGCAAAAGGGTGAAGCCCCGCCCCAGGCGTTGACGGTGATTTCTGCGGCGATGGTCGAGCGCGGTTCGGTCGCACCGCATGGCTGAAGCCGCTGCGTCGGCCCGGCCCGATCGCTTCACCCTGCTCTACGCGCTGGCCTGGGCCGGGGGCGCAGTGGCCTATACCCCGCTGCTCACGATCCTGCTGCCCGGCCATGTGGCGCGGCTGGCCGGCGCCGAGGCCGGAATTTCCTGGCTTGCCCAGATTGCTCTGGCCGGGGCGCTGGCCGCATCGGCCGGAAATATCCTGTTCGGCTATCTCAGCGATCGGACCGGGACCCGCCGGCCGTGGATCGCGGCGGGGCTGGTGCTGTCCACGTTCTTGCTTCCCGCGATCGGGCTGGCCCGGACCCTGCCCGGACTGATCGCCGCAATCGTAGCCTGGCAGCTGGCGATCAACATGATGCTCGGGCCGCTATCGGCCTGGGCCGGAGACCGGGTCCCCGACCGCAACAAAGGGCTGCTGGGCGGACTGATGGCCTTTGCCCCGGGCGCAGGAGCGCTGTCCGGCGCGCTTGTAACCCAGCCGGGACTGGCGCTTGAAGGCCAGCGGTTGTGGTTGGTGGCGGGGATTGTTGTGGCCTGCATTCTGCCGGTGCTGGTCCTGACGCCGAAGGGACCGCCGCTCGCGTTTGGTGGCGATTGCGATGCTCCGGTCCCGCCTGCCGCCCGCCGCGCTGTGGTCCGGATGTGGGTGGCGCGGTTGTCGGTCCAGGTGGCCGAGGCGACACTGTTCGCCTATCTGCTGTTCTGGCTGCGCAGCATCGCGCCGGGTACCAGCGAGAACGCCACCGCGCGGCTGTTCAGCGCGATCATGCTGGCCTCGATCCCGGTTGCGCTCGCCGCCGGACGCTGGTCTGACCGGACCGACCGGCCGATCCCGCCGCTGACCGTTTCGGCTGCGGTCTCGGCTGCCGCCCTGCTGGCGATGGCTCTGGCCCAGGACCTTACCGCGGCAATGCTGGCCTATGCCGCATTCGGCCTCGCCAGCGCGGTGTTCCTATCGCTGCATTCCTCGCAAACGCTGCGGATTCTGCCGCGTCCGCAGCGGCGCGGGCGCGATCTGGGACTGTTCAACCTGACCAATACGGTTCCCTCGCTGATCATGCCCTGGCTGGCGATCGGACTGGTCCCGCTGTTCGGGTTTCAGGCCCTGTTCCTGATCCTGGCGGTGCTCGCGCTGGGTGCCGCCGCGCTTTTGGCCACCGTCGCCCGCGCCGGTTGACAGGCTGGCTTGATTTCCGTTCCGAGCCATGTAATGAGAACGTTCACAAGACGATGGATGGGTGGGGACGAAATGCGTTGGAACTCGGCAATTGCAGCCATGGCTCTGGTGCTGGGCGGAACTGCGGCTGCGGCGCTGGCGGGATCCTTGCCGAGTGCGTCGATCGCCAATGCCGTATTGTGGCCCACGGCAAAAAGTCCCGCTGCACTGAGCGACGCAGCAACCGAGACGAAGATCGACGCGCTGATTGCCGCCATGACGCTGGAACAGAAGGTCGGCCAGCTGATTCAGGCCGACATCGGCTCGATTGCCCCCGCCGACCTCGCGAGGTATCCGCTCGGCTCAATCCTTGCCGGGGGAAATTCCGGTCCCTACGGCGATGAGCGTGCGGATGCCGCCAAATGGGTCCGTCTGGTTGGCGAATTCCGCACCGCATCCCGCCGGAGCGGGGCTGGCATTCCGATCCTGTTCGGGGTGGATGCCGTTCACGGTCACAACAATCTGCCGGGGGCCACCCTGTTCCCGCACAACATCGGCCTTGGCGCCGCGCACGATCCCGACCTGATCGAGCGGATCGGTGCGGTAACGGCGGCAGAGATCGCCGGGAGCGGGATCGAATGGACCTTCGCCCCGACCCTGGCCGTGCCGCAGGATCTGCGCTGGGGCCGGACCTATGAGGGCTATTCGTCCGATCCGGCGCTGGTGGCCGCCTATGGCCGGGCGATGACGCTGGGACTGCAAGGCACTGTGGTCGCCGGCCAGCCGCTTTCCGCCAGTCATGTCGCGGCGACCGCCAAGCATTTTCTGGCCGACGGCGGGACGATCGAGGGGCGCGACCAGGGCGACGCGCGGATTTCAGAGGAGGAACTGATCCGGGTCCATGCCCCGGGCTATCCCGCCGCGATCGACGCCGGGGCGCTGACCGTGATGGCCAGCTTTTCCAGCTGGAACGGTGCCAAGAACCACGCCAACCGCAGCCTGCTGACCGATGTGCTCAAGGGCCGGATGGGCTTTTCCGGGCTGGTGGTGGGCGATTGGAACGGTCACGGCCAGGTCCCCGGTTGCACCGCCACCGATTGCCCGGCCGCGATCAACGCCGGGCTCGATCTGTTCATGGCCCCCGACAGCTGGAAAGGCCTGTTCGCCTCGACCCTGCGCGCGGCCCGCGATGGCCGCATTCCAAAGGCGCGGCTCGACGATGCGGTCCGCCGGATCCTGCGGGTCAAGTTCAAGCTCGGGCTGATCGGTGATCGACCGGTCGAACGCGGCGATCCCGGGCAGGTCGGCTCGCCTGCTCACCTGGCGATCGCGCGCGAGGCGGTGGCGAAATCGCTGGTCCTGCTCAAGAACGACGGCGGTCTGCTGCCGGTCAAGCCGGGGTCCAGGGTCCTGATAGCCGGGCCGGGCGCCGATGATATGGCGATGCAGGCCGGGGGCTGGACGATCACCTGGCAAGGCACCGATACCACCGCCGCCGACTTTCCGCAGGGTCGGACGATCGGTCGGGCGCTTGTCGCTGCAGTCGGTTCGGCCGGAGGCCAGGCGGCAATTTCTGCCGATGGCAACTATACCGCGAAACCCGATGTCGCGATTATTTTGATGGGCGAAAGCCCCTACGCCGAATTCCAGGGCGATCTGCCGCACCTCGCCTTTGCCGGACAGCACGGCGAAGCGGCGCTGGTCGCGCGGCTCAAGGCGCAGGGCATTCCGGTGGTGGTGGTATTCCTGTCAGGGCGGCCACTGTTCACCGGCCAGCTGATCAACCAGGCCGACGCCTTTGTTGCGGCGTGGCTGCCGGGCAGCCAGGGTGAAGGGGTGGCCGACGTGCTGGTGGCCGAGGCCGGCGGGCAGCCGCGCCGCGGCTTCACCGGACGGTTGTCGTTCGCCTGGCCCGCCGATGCCCGCGCGCCGGTTTCCGCGCCGCTGTTCCCGGTCGGTTTCGGTTTGCATTATGGAGAAGCGGCGCGGCTCGGGCCGGTCAACGAAGATCCCCGGATCGATCTGTCGGCTTACGATACGGCCACATCGTTCTTCGTCAGGGGCAAGGCGCTGGCCCCCTGGCACCTGTCGAACGACGGTTCGATCGCGGTCCGGGCGGTCGATCTGTCAGCCCAGGAAGACGCCCGCCAGTTCAGCTGGTCGGGGCACGGGGCGCTGGCGATCGAGGGCAATCCGGTCAATCTCGCCGCGCGCGCGCAATCCGGCCAGGCCCTGCTGCTGGACTGGCGGATCGAGCGGATGGGCCTGGTGCAGGTGTCGCTGGGCGGGGCGCGGCTCGATCTGACCCGGCAACTGCAACGGACCCGGCCCGGTTCGGTCATCCGGACGGTGATCCCGCTGCGCTGCTTCCAGGCGGCCGGGGCGAACCTGACGGCGGTGGGCCAGCCGTTGCGGATCGAGGCCGCCAAGGGCTTCGTGATGTCGCTGCGGACCGCGCGGATCGAAGCAGCGAGCGCCGGAGCCCCGTGCCCGGCCAAGGCGTCCCGGCCCGGCTAACCGTTCCGGCCCCGCCAACGGCTTTTCAAACCCGCGGCAATGCGCCAGAGCATGGCGGCAATGCCAGAGCTGTTCGAACCCGACCGCCGCCGCCAGATCCGCAGCGCGCTGGCCTTGGCTGCCTACCGCGACGATCTGGTCCGGTTGACCGATGCCAGTCTCGCCCCGGCGCGCTGGCTGGTCGCCTCGCCGCGCGGGGTGTTTGCGGTTGGACCAGAGGCGGCCGAACTGGCAATTCACGGCTGGTTCTTCGGCATCTGCCGCGATGGCGACGCGCTCTATCTGTTCGAGAACTGCGCGCTGCGCGAACGCCGCAAGCCCATGGGGCGCTTGCTGCGGCTGCGGATCGCCGGCGACCGGCTGGTCGATCCGCAGGTGCTGGCCAAGGGACTCGACGCCAATTGTCACCAGGTCCGGGTGATCGATGGCGTGGTCTGTCTGGTCGATAGTGTGAACCAGACCGTGCTGCGCTTCACCCGCGAGGGGACGCCGATCGACCAGCGGCGACTGTTCCCCCCGGCCGAGACCAGCGATACCAGCGGGGGCTATGTCCACGCCAATTCGATCGCCCAGATCGGGGATCGGCTGGCGGTTGTGCTTCACAACGGCAAGGCAAAGCCCGAGCGTCCGAGCGAGATCGCCTGGCTGGATCAGAACTGGCAAGTGGCGGCGCGTACGGCGCTGGCGGGGCATTGCTGCCACGATCTGATCGACGATGGGGCCGGCGGGGTGTGGTACTGCGCCTCGATGAGCGGCGAGATCGCAGCGCTTGACGGGCGGCGGGTGCGGGTCAGCGAGCGGCTGATGACACGTGGCCTGGCCTTCGGTCCGCCCGGGGTCGCGGTTGGCGTATCCTCGTTCGGCCCGCGCCAGTTGCGCGATGGCCTCGGCGGGGCTCTGGTCTTGCTCGATCGCGAATTCCGGCAGGTCGGGCAAATCCCGCTCGCTGGTCCGCCGACTGATATCGTGGTGCTGTGACCTAGGCGGAAAGCGCGGCGATCGCGTTCTCGATCCGCCGCGACCGCGCGGCAGCGTCAAAACCTGAAACCGCCGAAAGTCCTGTTACCGGCACGCATCCGGCCAGTTCGACCAGCCAGGCGAGCCGCTGGCCATGGCCGGGGATCAACGCCGACCAGCGCGGGCGGAACCGGTGTGGCGGCAGCAGCCGCAGGGCCTGGTGCGGCGAGAGTTGGCCGGTCAGCCCGCCCAGCAAGATGATCCCCGCAAGCGGGAGCCGTGACGCAGTGCTGCGCGCACTCGGGCGAACCAGCAGCTTGCCGCGCGGATCCTGCGGCACCGCCGCGCGCGAGGTCGCAGCCACCGCCGCTGCCGTAGCGGGATGGAGCCGCATCGCCGGGCGGCCGCGAAGCACGTCGAAACCGCCACCGGATGCCGGGGCCAGCACGGTGAGATCGTCCCCGATCAGCGCGGCACCGTGCGCCAGCAATTCGGCGGTCAGGGTCGATTTGCCCGCCCCGGCCTTGCCCGCCAGCAGATAGGCCTGACCGTGCCAGTCGATCGCGCTGGCGTGGATCGGCAGCATCCCGTTCCAGCACAGCGCCAGCGCCGCGACCGTGCTGTAGAAGCTGTCGGGCAGGCCGCCTTGCCAGTCCGGCCCTGGCAAATAAGCGATCCGGTTGGGGGCGTGGAAGTCGAATGTCGCCTCGCCCTCCCAGGCAAAGCGAAAGCCGTCCGCGCAGATTATACCACGCTGGCGGCGCGCGATGGCTTGCCGTGGCGGCAGTTCCGCAGCCTGGCGCACGGTAATTTCCAGGCCCGCTTGCCCACCGGTTTCGGCCTCATCGAAATGGACCAGCGGCAGATCCGCATTCCACTGCACACCAAAGGCCTGCGCCAGATGGGGACCGGATTGAAAAGGCGGAGCTGCTGCCATGCGCTCCGTCGTTAGCGGGGCGGAGCGGAGGCAAGCAAGGCGCAATTCGGTTCGCCTTCAGCCCAGTGCCAATGCTGCACGCAGCGCCTGCCCCAGCCAGATCGTCGCAGGATAGGCTGCCAGGAACGCCCAGGGGTAGGTATTGAGCCCCATCACCAGCGCAATCACTGCGTGGAACAGGAAGAAGCCCGCCAGAACAACCATCAGCCAAGGTGCCGGTAGCAGCAAGGCCAGCGGAAACAGCGTTTCGAGCAGCATCACCGTCCAGCCGAGCACGAAAGCCGCGCCGGACTTGCTGACGCCCCAGGCGCTGAGCTTGCTGCCCCACATATACGATGACAGCGCACCTCGCGGGGCTACCCCGCTGCGCCAGTCGGCCAGGACCAGCTTGCTTGCTCCGGCCGCGAAATAGGCAATGGTCAGCTGCCCGCCGGTCCACAGTCCCCCGGCCAGCACCAGGGTGTGGTTGCCGGCCATAACGCCCAGCGCCTGCAGCAGCGCCCCCGAAGCCACAATCGTCGCCATCTTGTCCGCCCCATCGGGGATGCTGCGCTGGCCGAGTAGCAGGATCAGGACCAGCGCCGCCGCCAGCAGCGCGAGGGTGATCGCGCCCAGCGGTAACGTCAGCAACAGCGCGCTATCGAGCATCAGCAGGATCGCCAGGATCCGCAGCCCGGTTGGCGCGTAAGTCCGAGCGAGCAGGGCCGAGCGCCCCTTGATCCCCCTGCGCAGGCCTTGCAGGTCCCAGCCGAGTGCGCCGCCAGCGGCCCAGCGCGGCAGATCGGCGAGCCATTGTGCGCCGCGCAGCAGGCCGAACAGGCCCAGCAGCCCGCAACTGGCCCGCAGCAAGGCTTCGCTGGCGATCATGGGCAATGCCAGGCCGACAGGAACCGCAGGCGCGGATTGCGGGCGGTTCGCCCGCAAGTGATCGCCACCGCAAATTGCAGCACTTCGCCGGGTTCGAGCGCGGTCCGGTCGAGGCAGAACCGCAGCACAGTCAGATAGGACAGCGCTGAAGGCTGCGCCGCGCGCTCCGGCTCGGTCCAGGTCAGCAGGGCGCCATGGTGCATGATCAGGCTGCGGCTGCCATGGCGTGGGTTCCACAGGGCATGGCGCAGCCGCCGCTCACCGTAGTAGAGCAAATCGTGCCATTCGCCCGGCTCGGCGTCTGCGCGACCGGTCCGGACCAGCAGGTGGAAATCGTCGAACGCTTCGGGATTGCCGTCGATCTTCTGCTGGGCGAAGAATTTCCACTGCGGCACAATCGCCAGATGGTCGAGCGCCATGGTCGCAGCCTTGACGACCATGAACTGCCGCACCACGCCCCAGCCAAGCAGGACGCAGACAAGCAGCAGGATTGCACGAGCGGCCAGTTCAGCCATTGAGAGCATTCAGCCGATTGCGGCGTTCGGTGACCAGCGCGGCATAGGACAGCGGTTGTTCGCGGCTGCCGGGCGCACCTGGAACCGTACGCGAGCGGTTGGCACCCGCGCGATCGGTCTGCTCCGCCAGTTGGGCCAGTTCTTCCGCGCTCAGCTTCATTCCCACCCCACTCGTGTCTGCCTAACACCTGCCGGGGGACCGGTTCAACCGGCGCGGCGCCACCAGACGAGGAATTCGGCGGCCATCGCGGTCAGCTGGACTTCGAAAGCGTCGTCAATCGAGCTGGGGCCATTGGCAGAGATCCGTTGCAAGGCTTGCTCAAGCCAGCCCAGGTCGATCCAGTCGTCGGCTTCGGCCCGGCGGAACGCGGCAAACCGGGCGAGCGCGAGCGGGGCATGGTCGCCGATCCGCTTCATGTAGTCGGGCGAGAACGGCCCGGCGGTGCGGCGCAAGCGGATTGCTTCAGGCAAGTGCCCGGCCATCATCGCCCGCGCCGGTGCCCGATTGAGCCCGTCGCGGACCAGAAAGCTGGCCGGAAAGGCGGCAAACAGTTGCAGCAACCGCGGATCGCGGAACGGCATAGCGTTGCGAATCCCGTGGTCGAGCAGGGTTGGACTCTCCCACGCCTTGTCATAGCCGGGAACCCAGCCCAACCGTTCGTGCGGAGCGCGCTGGGCAAGCGGACGCCTGTTCTCTGCCACCAGTTCGTCGATCCGGGGCGCCAGTTTCGCCAGGCGGTGTCCGGCCAGACGGATATGAAAGGGCGAGGCGGGGGCATCGGCATCACCCCGAAGCAGCCGTTTGAGCATCTGCCTGAGGCGATAGCGCGGCGTCAGCACCGGCAGGTAACTGGTCAGCGACAGTTCGCCATAGGCCCCATCGAACAGCGTATCGAACCCGCGCTCGCGGGCGGTGCCACAGAGCGTCCGGTAAAGGTAATGGCGCGGCGAGAGTGTTGGCCCGCCCGCCAACCGGTAGATCTCAGGCGCTGGCCGGTAGAGCGACTCAGTCGGATCCGGGGTAACCAACACCTGATCGATGCCGAGCCATTCTGCCACGGCAGCGGCCTCGACGCGCTCATCGGGTAGGTCGCTGCCATCGGGAGCCACTGACGTCAGCGCGGTGAGCCGGGTGCCGGGCCCGGCAACGTCCTTGATTACCGCTGCCAGCGTTGACGAATCGAGTCCGCCGCTGAGCATAACCGCTGGGGCGCGGGCTTGCGCCAGCCGCTCGGACACGATCCGGTTCAGCACGGTCCGCGCTTCCTCGATCGCTTCGGCGAAGCTGCCGTGCCATGGGGTGACCGCGGGCAGCGCCGCCCGGTTGCGCCGGTCGCTACCCGGTTCGAGGATCAGGCATTCACCTGGAGCAAGCCGCTCGACGCCGGGCAGCACGGTTTGCCGGGCCAGGCCTGCGCGCAAGGCGCTGCGGCCGAACGCTCCGGCCAGCCCCAGCGGATCGAGTTCGCGGCCGACCCAATCGAGCGCGGCCAGCTGCTCAAGATCGCCCGACAGCGCGACCAGATTGCCGTGCCGCGCGATGAACAACCAGTCGCGGCGCGTGCGCGACTGGATCAGGGTCAGCCGACCGGGGCGCCAGTCGACCAGCGCCCATTCGCCTTCGATCCGCGCGGAAAGTTCCTCTCCGTATCGGTCGAACAGGAGCCGCATCCCGGCGGCCAGCCCGGACCGAAGTGCATCCCGCTCAAGACCCTGGGGTTGGCCGAGCACCAGTGTGACGCGGGTCTGGTCAGCGAGGCGATCGGCAAAGGCCGACCCGGCAGGATCATAGGTTGCGCCGATGAAACTGCCGGGAGCGGATGCAAATCCCAGCGCCTGGCAAGCGGCATGTGGCAAGGGCCCGCTTTCAAGCTGACAAAGCGCGGTGATCCCGGCGTCCATGACGGCTTCCTTAGATCCGGCCTCGATTCGGGGAGCAACCGTTTCGAAAACGCAAAAGGCCCGCGCGCCGGGGGCGCGTGGGCCTTGATTCGCGGTTGATCAACCGATCAGGAGCGGGTGCAGTCCGGGAATGCCGAACCGTCAGCACCGACGCCCGGGAACAGCTGGGTTTCATCGATATCGAGCGCCGAAATTTCCGGTTCGATCCATGCGGCAAGCTTGGTTTCGGTCATCTTCTCGATCATGTGCTCTCACCTTGCTAGAGTTAGCGACCTCTATGACAGGTTATACTTATTAGCTACGTATCAAGACCTTGTGCAGTCGGCTTGGCGCAGAGTACCGTCACCGCCAACTCTTGGGGTCAAGTGGGTTTCTTCGACATCAAGTTATACTATCTCAACTTCAATCCAGACTGAAAACAGCAAATTTGCGGCCCCTTGCTTCACCCTCAACGACATCGCCGGGCGGGCCGGGCGCCAATCGATTCACGGAAGTTCAGGGCCTTAAGTGTCAAGGAAGCTATGTGATCGCGCTTAGGATTGCAAGCGCAAGCGTGGGCGGGCGCGCTGAACGCTTGCCGATCCCGGCCGGATCGCGCATGGCGGGTCAGCAAAATCCAACCCGGCGCTCCAAGCAAGAGGGACGACTGTGACAGCGCAATTCGATCTCAAGGTGGAAACCGCCAAACGCCTGAACGCCAAGCAGGAACTGCTGCTGGCGCGCGAAGCGCTGGCACGCAATCCGCACAGCTTGCTGATGCGGGGCCGGCTGGCGAGCCTGCTCAACATGTCGGACGCGTTCCAGGATGTGATCGACTTGCTCGCCCCGGTCACCGACCGCAGCTTTAGCGAATCAATCGTGCTGCTGTTCGCCCATCTTTCGGTCGAGACCGAGGCCGGTAACCGCGAAGTCCTCCGGCTTGGCGCCGATCTGTTCGAGCAAGCCGAAACGGACCAGGCCCGCGCCGCCGCGCTGGCCGAAATGGGCAAGGCGCAGGTTCGGCTGGGTCTGCCCCAGGCCGAGGCGACGTTGACCCGCGCGCTCGCGCTCGATCCGCACAGCAAGAACGCCTGCAAGCGCCTGGCCGCGATCCTGCTGGGCCGGGGTGAGCCGCAACGGGTGGTCGATTTCACCGGCGAGCTGATCGATCGCGGCGCCGGGCATTCGCGGCTGTTCGCGGCGCGGATGATGGGCCTGGCGCTGACCGGGCGGATGGCCGAAGCCAGAACGCTCGCCGGACTGCGCGAACTTGGCCACCGCGGGATGCTGCCGGTGCCCGAAGGCTTTTCCAGCCTGGACGATTTCAACCGCGAGCTTGCCGCGCAGCTGCTGAACCATCCCGAATTGCGCTATGAACGCTATGGCACCGCGTCTGAACTGACCTGGCGGATCGATGCCCCGCAAAGCGTCCAGGCCCCGTTGGTTGATGTGTTGCTGGGAAGCCTGCGCAAGATCATCGCCAGTCATGTCGATGGCCTGGCCGGGATCGACCACCCGTGGCTGCGGATTGCGCCCCCGGCCGGCAAGCTGCATTGCTGGAGCGTGATCACCGACGACGACGGGTACGAGACCTGGCACGTCCACCAGTTCGGCTGGATGAGCGGGACCTATTATGTCCAGATCCCTGACAAGATCGCCCATGGCAACGGCTCCGGTGGGTGTCTCGCCTATGGCCTGCCCGAAGAGCTGGTCGGCGAGGATGTCGCGCGCGAATTCGGGCAGGACTTCCTGCGCCCGCAGCCCGGCATGTTCTCGCTGTTTCCCTCGCACACCTACCACCGCACCTTTCCGCACAACCTTAATGAGCGGCGGATCTGCGTGGCTTTCGATATCTGGCCGGGCGGAGCCTAGACCGGCTGGAGGGCCGCCAGCGCCTGCGCCAGTGCCGGTTCGATCACCGCTTCGGCGTCCGCAAACAGCGTAAGATCGATTGCCGAAGGCGGCAGGTCGCCCGAAAAGGCGCGGGTGCCGCGCGGATGCTTCGAATGCCACTGGGCTGATGCGGCCATCGCCGCCTCGCCGGCGGGGTCCAGCGTGATCCCGAACCACGGGGCGATCCGTTCGGCGGTCGCGGCCGGAAGCCGTTCATAGTCGCAGTGCCGCAAGGCGGTGGCCGCCGCGACCTCTGCGCAGGTGCCCGCGATCAGGTACGCCGCGCCCAGCAGACTGTCGCGGTCAGCGGCGGCGGGCATGGCACCGAAATAGCTCTGCGGCAGACCGAATGCCTCTCCCAGCGGTTCCCGCAGCATCGAGGCAAGCACGTCCCTCGGCCTGCGATGGAGGAAGATGCCGGGTACTTCGGGCAGCGCCTGTTCAAGTTGCGCGGCGTGCTGCCCGATCAGTCCGGGCCACTTGATGACGAGGTGGTCAGCGAAATCTTGTACAGCGCCAGCCAGCAACCCCGCCAGTTTGCGGATCCGTATCCGGGCCAGTTCCGGGTCCTGCACCCGCCCGACCAGCAGATTCGAAAAGACGAACGGCTCGCTCAGCGCCAGGCAGCCCGGCACGGCGTTGAACTGCGCGCACAACAAGGTCGATCCGCACCGCCAGACATGCTGGATCGTTCCGCTGATCGCGATCGGGCCAGCCGGATCAGGGGCGTCGTCCAGCGGCGCGATCCTGAGCACCGCTGCCCGCTCCACTGCCTCGTAAAAGCGAGGCCCGCGCGCCTCAGCCAAGCCAATCGCGCGCCATTCGACCAACGGCAGCTCACCCAGCCAGGTGACGCGGACCGGCATGGCAATCGTCTCTGCATCGTTCGCCATCGTTCATGCCGCCCGGTTGCCCTCGCGACCGGCTATGGACGGTACCCTGCCGGGCTGGCAAGCATGGCCTTGGCTTTGCCTCTTGCATTGATAACGCCGGGTAGGATAACCGCCGTTCGGCAAGGGGATTGAGCGGTATGAGCGATATCAAGTGGCAACGTGACGATAACTGGGTTGGCTCGCAGATCGAAGACAACTTCGTGATGGTCAACATCGAGACCGGGAAATACGTCGCGCTCAACGCGTCGGCCAGCGTGATCTGGGATGCGCTTGAGCAGCCCCGGTCGAGCGACGAAATCGTCACCGATCTGCGCGCCAAGTTCGATGTCGACGAAGGCACCTGCCGCACTTCGGTCGCCCGGATGCTCGACAAGATGAGCGAACTTCAACTCGCCGGGCAGGTCTGACCGGCGGGCGCTTGCCCGGACCCGCCTATGACCATTCCCGCACCGCTTCCGTTCCGGATCGATCGCCTGGGTACCGCGATCGACCGGGATCCGGCGGAGTGGCGCGCGGCATTCGGGCGGGTTCCCGCTTTCGCCTTTGAGGATGCACTGTCATCCGCGCTGCTCGAACAGCTGATGCGCGGCGCGGCGGGTACCAGCTATATCGATGACGATGTCCGCAATATCGGCACCCGTCAGATCGAGTCGCCCCAGCGGGTCAGCGGCACGATCAGCCTGATGCTGGGACGGCGCCCGTTGTTCGACTGGCTGGAAGCGGCGACCGGCTGCGGACCGATCAAGGCGCTGGCCGGGCGGATCGCGCAGACCCGCGCCAACGATCAGGACGAACTGGTCTGGCACGATGACAGCGATTCGCCGCACCGCCTGCTGGGGGTCGTGGTCAACCTGTCGGACCAGGCTTATGCTGGCGGCGAATTCGAACTGCGCCGCAAGGGCGAAGCCGAACCGCTGTTCGCCTATCGCCACATCCGGCCGGGATCGATCACGATCTTCGCGGTGCGGAGCGATCTGGAGCACCGGGTCCTGCCGGTAACTTCGGGCGGACCACGGCGAGTCTATGCCGGGTGGATGATGCGCGAGCCCGAAGCCGGGGTGCGGAGCGTGTTCGGATGAGCGACGATCCGACGGCGGGGATCGAGCCGAAACTGCCGGCGCTGGCCGAAGCGGTTGCCGGATTTGCGCGGATGGCGCTGGCCGACAAAGCCCTGCTCGCGGCGGCCTGGCCGGTGCTGGGATTGTCGGCGCTGATCGTTCGGCTGTTCGCCTTCAGGCGGCTGGCTCCGCTGCTGGGCCGCCAGCTTGGGGCGGTGGGCTGTGTGCCGGTGGTGAACGCCGGGCAGGAAGCGCGCGCCCGGATGGTCCGCCGGGCGGTGCGGCGGGCGGCGCGGATTGCGCCGTGGCGCAACGATTGCCTGCCGCAAGCCTTTGCCGCCGCGCTGCTGTGCCGGATGCTCGGGGTTCCGCTCGCCACCCATCTGGGTGTGCGGCTGGGCGAAGCGAAACCGATGGAAGCCCATGCCTGGACCTGCGCCGGGCCGGTTGCGGTGACGGGGGGTGAGGGTTTTGACCAGTGGGTTCCGGTCTCGTGCTTCCTGGCGGCCCCGCCGCCCCACTGATCAGGGCAGAAACCGGTCCTGCCATTCGCGCGGCGGCAGCGGACAGGCATCGAGCTTGCCGAACATCCGGTAGCGCCGGGTCGCCACGGCGCGGTAGGCCCCGTCGCGCAGCGGACGCGGGATCGCGCGCAGCATGATCGCCGCGCGCCACGCCCCGCCCAGCAACGATACCGCGCGCAGCACCGCGTCGGACTTGCTGAACAGCTGCCCGTCAAGCTCGAGGATCACCGAACCGGGATCGGACAGATCCTGCCCGGTCGCGGCAAACAGGCGTTGTCCGGCCGCCGACGCGGTCGAGGCGAAGCGAAAGCGGGCGGCCTTGTCGCGTTTCATCATGAAGCTGACGAAGCCATGGCACAGTACACAGACCCCGTCGAAAGCGATCACCGGTGGAGCCGTCATGCTGCCGACCTTTCGGCCAGACGGCTGATCGACGCGACAGCGGCCTCGGGCTTGCCGGGCTCGATCCCCAGCCGGAAGACCGGGACACTGGCGGCGAGCCGGGTGCAGTGCGCCAGAACCGCGGCATTGCGGCCCAGCAGTTCGGGCACCAGCGGGCGGTGCCGCGCGCGCAGCACCGCATGCGCCGCTGCAACCGGGCCAAGCTGGACCGGCTCGGCCGGTTCGGACGAGAGGATCACCAGCGCGGCAAGGTTGCCCGGACCGGCCTGGCGCGCGGGTGGCAAGCGATGGAAGTGCGGCTCACCACCTGCCGCATCGCGCAGGAACTGCCCGCCGGTAATGCCATGCGCCCAGGCTGGCTGCTCGGGATCGGGCAGCCACAGCGTGTCGTCGCCGAGCAGCTTGCCGCCCTGCTCCAGCAGCGCGCGGGCGATGGTCGACTTGCCCACCCCCGAAGGGCCGCTCAGCGCGATCACCCGGTCGCCCAAGGCCACCCCGCTGGCATGGATCAACAGCCCGCCGCGTTGCCACAGCAGCATCGGCAAGCCGCTGGCGATCAGGAAGGCGCCAAGCACTTCGTGATCGATGTCGCGCCTTTCCGCCACTTCAAGCCGACCCGGTGCCGCAAGCAGGAATCGGCCTGCACCCGGAATTTCGAGCTCCAGCTGCGCACACTGCCGCCGGTAGGGGCCGCGCTGCTCGGCTGAGCCGGAAAGCTGCGCCGGTCCTCGGATAATCTCCAGATCGGGCATGCCAACGTCCGCTGGTCCGGAACCGGGCAGGGTGAAGGGACAGGCCACGGTCAGACCGTAAACCTGCTGCGCACCCAGGAATTGTTCCTGCCCTGCGGCACCTTGCGCCATGCTCGCGATGGGTCCTGTCGCTGGCCGGAACAATCCCGGCGGTTGATCTCGCTTGCCCCCACCTCTACCATCGCCCCGATCCAAAGGCCACTTGTCCGGCGAGAACCCGATCGATGCCATTGCCGATGCCCAATCCAGACCCGCCGCGGCTCGATCGGCTCAAGCTGTGGTTGATTGCGGCGCTACTGGCGCGGCCGAGCGCGGTGCTGGATGATCCGGCCTTTTCCGCGCAAGACTGGCAGGCCATCGATGCCTGCGCCAACCAGCACCGGCTGCATCCGCTGCTGCTCGACCGGCTGCGCGGCTCGTGGCAGCACTGGGCGGTGCCGGCGGTGCTGCGGACTGGTTGGGAGGCGCGGTCGAGGCGTGCGGCGCTGCGCGCGCTCGACCGACAAGGGACGGCGATCGCGGTTACCCGCACCCTCAATGTTGCCGGAATCCCCTGCGCGATCCTGAAGGGCGGGGCGCTGGCCCGGCATTACGGCAATCCGGCGCTGCGACCAATGCGGGATATTGACGTGCTGGTCGCCCCCGAACAGGCCGAAACAGCCTTTGCAGCCCTCTTGTTGGCCGGACTGGTCCGCCGCGCCGAAGTGAATGGGGCCGCGCACACCGATTATGCCAGCCACAAGCACCTCGAGGCACTGTGGTGCCCGCGCCGCCGGGTCGCGGTGGAAGTTCACACCGCGCTGGTCGACAAACCGCGCGGACGGCGCGAGGACGACGCGCTGCTGCAGGTTGCGGACTTGCTGGGCAGGCGCCGGTTCGAGCAGGTCAGCGGGCACAGTTTGCCGGTGCTTGGCTGGGCCGAAACCATGCTCCACTTGATCGTCCATGCGGTCTACGATCACCAGCTCAACAATGGCCCGCTGGTGCTCAGCGATTGCGCCGTCTTCGCTGGCGATGCCGAGGCGGACTGGGACCGCTTCTGGGAAATCACCGAGCGGGCCGGACGCGGCAACGGGGCGCGGCTGGTGTTCGGGATCATCGAGCGCTTTGCGCCACAACTTCCCCCCGGCGCCCTGCGCCTGGACCTGTCGGCCGATCCGGCGGTGATCGAGCAGAGCGCGCTGTTGATGCTGCAGGATGTCGCCAAGGCCGACGCTCAGGGCGGCTGGGACCGGCTGTTTGCGCAAGGATCATGGCGGCGGCGCTTGCGGCTGGTGCGTGACCGGGCGGCGCTGCGCTCGCGCGCCGCGCGCGAGGTTGAGCATCACCACGGGGAAAGCGGCAATCTGGCGCTGGCCTGGCGGATGGTGCGGGCGCTGGCCGATCCGGCCCAGCGCCGCGACGTTGCGCGCAGCCGCGCGGTGTTCGGCTGGCTGCAGGAAGAGGGTTAGAGCAGGTCGGCGATATCGGCGACGGCCAGATCGTGCGCGGCGATCAGCTCGGCCAGATCGTCGAGCCGGGCCATTTCCCCATCCTCGCGCATGATCGAGCAGATCACGGCGGCATCGCCTGCGCCAGCCCGGCGGACCAGTTCGATCGCGGCCTCAAGCGCGGCCGGGCGGTCCTTCACGCCTCCATCGGAGGCGATCAGCGGAAAGACGTGACCGGGCGAAACCAGGTCGTCCCCGGTGGCGGCCGGATCGCAGGCGACCGCAATGGTCCGGGCACGGTCTGCCGCAGAGATCCCGGTCGAAACCCCGGTCCGGGCCTCGATCGAGCGGCCATGGGGGCGGCCTGATTGGCGGTCGCTGCCGGGATTGATCAGGCTGATCCCCAGTCGCATCGCATGGGCCGGGGTCAAGGCCAGGCAGATCAGCCCGCGGCCGTGGGTGGCCATGAAGTTGACCGCATCGGCCGTGGCGTGCCGGGCCGCGACGGCAAAGTCGATATCCCCGCCGCGCAGCCGATCTCCGGTCAGGACGATGACCTGGCCCGCCGCCAGCGCGCCGAGCGCCCGATCGAGCTGCGCGCTCATGGCGCCTTCGCTACCCCGGCAAAGGCCTGAGCCCCGCGCAGGACCTGCTGGCCGACCATCTCCAGCTGCAACCGCGCGCGGTCTTCCAGGCATTCGCCATCGGGTGAGAACAGCCCGTGATAGGTGCGGATCGTCGCCCCCATCGGGGTCGGCCAGCCGCGCAGGGCATGGACGATCGCCCGCATCGTGATCAGCGTGCTCATCGTCGCCTGATCGCCATAGGCGGTCGCGATCAGCCCGACCGCGCGGCCATCGAGATAGGGCCGCGTGTCTTTCGACAGGTCCTCGAGGTAATCGAGCGCGTTCTTGACCAGGCCCGAAATCGTTCCGTGATAGCCCGGCGCGGCGATCAGCAGACCGTCGGCAGCGCGGACCGCCTCGACCAGTTCGCTCCCGTCACCCTTCTGGTGCGCTCCGCTGCCATAATGCGCGAGGGTCGAAAGGTAGGCGCCGCCGAACACCTGCACCTCTGCCCCGCCTGCGCCCGCCGCAGCGGCGGCAAGACGCAGTGCCTGCTCGGTGGTCGAGCCGGGATTGACGGTGCCGCCCAGCGCGACGATTCGGATGGTCACAATTGCACCTCTTGATCAGAGCGTCAGCGGGCCGTGCTCGATATGCGGCAGGACATAGCGCGCGAACATGTCGCACTCGCCCGCGTGGGGATAGCCGGAAAGGATGAAAGCCTCCATCCCCGCGTCCTGATAGGCCCGCAGCTTGGCGATCACCTGATCCGGCGTGCCGACGATCGCCGCGCCGCAGCCCGAGCGGGCCCGGCTGATCCCGGTCCAGAGGTTGTCCTCGACAAAACCGTCGCCATCGGCCGCGCCGCGCAGTTCCTGCTGGCGCTGGACCCCATAGTTCTTGGCATCGAGCGACTTTTCGCGGATTGCCCGGCCAGCCTCGTCGTCGAGCTTGCACAACAGCCGGTCAGCATATTGGCGCGCTTCGTCTTCGGTTTCGCGGACGATCACGTGGGCGCGGTAGCCGAACTTGAGCGTGCGGCCCTTGGCGGCGGTGCGGGCTTTCATGTCGGTCACGGTTTCGCGGACCTTGTCCATGGTATCGGGCCACATCAGGTAGACGTCGGCGGCTTCGGCGGCGCATTCGCGCGCTTCGTGGCTCAGCCCGCCGAAGTAGAACGCCGGACACTTGCCCGAAAGCGTGGTGATCCGCGGCGGATCGAGTTTCAGATTGTAGAACTCACCCTGAAAATCGAGGCTTTCGCCGTTGAGCAGCGTCCGGACGATCTTCATGATCTCGGTCGCGCGGGCATAGCGCGGGCCGCTCTCGATCTTCTCGCCCGGCATATCGGAGGAGATAATGTTGACGTTGAGCCGCCCGCCGGTGCCGGCGGCATTGGGGCCCAGGATCCGGTCGAGCGTGGCGATTCGCCGCGCCAGTTGCGGCGGCCAGTCTTCGCCCATCCGGGTCGCCCACAGCAGCTTGATCCGCTTGACCTGGGTCGCCACGGCAGCGGCAAAGGCGGTGGTATCGAGGCCAAGGCTGTAGCCCGAAGGGAGCAGGATATTGTCGAACCCGCCCTCCTCGGCGCGCATGACGATGCCCCGGCAATGCTCCCAACTTGACGCGAGTTGCGGATCGGGCACCCCGAGGAATTCATAGTCATCGTCGCACAGCGCCGAAAACCAGGAAATTTCACATTGCTGGGTCATGGCAATTTCTCCCCGCGCGAAGCGACCAGGACCGCGTACCAGTCGGTCCGGGTCCATTGCAGCGTGAGCGCCGCGGCACCCTCGGCAATCCGCTCGGCCTGCTGCGAGCCAATAATCGGGATGATTCCGGCCGGGTGCGCCATCAGCCACGAATAGGCCGCGACGCTGCGCGAAACGCTGTGGCCGGCCGCCACCCGATCAAGTTCGGCCGCGACGGCCTTGTCGCGCGGGCTGGCCGGAGCGGCGAGCCGCCCACCGCCGAGCGGCGACCAGGCCAGCGGGGTCAGCCCCAGCATCATCGCCTGATCGAGCTCGCCGTTTTCGATGCAGTCGATCCGCAGCGGGCTGATTTCGGGTTGGGTCGCGACCAACTTGTTGCCAAGGAAATGGTTGAGCGCGGCGATTTGCGGCTGGGTGCAGTTCGATACCCCCAGCGCGCGGACCTTGCCCGCCGCCACTGCATCGTCGAGCACCCGGGCGACCTCCTGCGGGTGGGCAAGCAGGTCGGGCCGGTGGATCTGGTAAAGGTCGATGCAATCGGTTTTCAGCCGCGCCAATGACTTGTCGATTGCGCCGCGGAGATAGGCCGGGCTTTGGTCATAGGGCAGCGGCGGCATGATCCCGCCCTTGGTCGCCAGCACCATCCGCCCGCGCAGACCCGGCTCCGCGGAGAGGACGTCGCCCAGCAGCGCCTCGGCCGCGCCAAACCCGCTGGTGCCGTCGAAACCATAGATGTCGGCGGTGTCGAGCAGGGTGATCCCGGTGTCGAGCGCGGCGTGGACCAAGCGCGCGGCGCTGGCGGCCGAGGCCCCGCTATCGGCCAGGCGCCACATCCCCCAGGCGAGCGGGGACACTTCGATCCCGCTGGCACCAAGGGTGCGGGCAGCGGGGGGCAGGGGCAACTGGCTCATGATGTCTTCCTGGCTGGCGGCGCGACCGATGCGCGCTCGACAAGGGTGTGGGGCAGGCGGCGATGGTTGATGTCACCCCCGGCGATGAGGATTTCGGCGGCGGTGCGAGCCAGCTCGGCCATCGGCTGGTGGATCGTGGTCAGCGGCGGCCAGACCGTGCGGGCCAAGGTGGTATCGTCGAACCCGGCAACCGACAGCTGACCCGGCAGGTCGAGGTTGCGATCGTGCGCGGCCGCCAGCACGCCAGCGGCCATGTCGTCGTTCGCGGCGAAGATCGCGGTTGGCCGGTCGGGCAGGTCGAGCAGGTAGTTCCCGGCCCGGACCCCGCTTTCGAAATCGAATTCGCCGTCGCAGACCAGCCCGGGTTCGTAAGCAATCCCCGCCCGGTCGAGCGCGCGGCGATAGCCGAATAGCCGGTCGTCCGAAGCCATGTGGTTGGGGTGGCCCTTGATGAACCCGATCCGGCGGTGGCCGAAGTTGATCAGGTGGGTGGTCATGTCGTCGGCCGCCTGGGCATCGTCCATGAACACCGAACTGGTCAGCGCGTGGTTGGTGCCGGGCGAAATCCGCACGAACGGGATGTCCATCGCCTCGAGCGCGCGCAGCACCAGATCGCAATCGGTCACCGGTGAGGACAGGATAATCCCGTCGACATGGGTTTCGGTGACCAGCCCGCGAACCTGTTCACCAACCCGGGGATCGGCCACATCGACCGGCTGGGCCAGCAGGCGGATGCCGTTTTCCTTGCAGTATTCCCAGCACCCGGTCTGGATCTGGAACATGTAGTAGGGGCTGTGATTGTCATAGATCAGCGCGACCTGGTTGCTCTTCGCGCCCGACAGGATCCGCGCCGCCACGCTCGGCCGGAAATCGAGCGCCTGCATCGCTTCCTCGACCCGCGACCGGGTTTCGGCACTGACATAGGGATGCCCGTTGAGCACCCGGCTGACGGTCTTGACCGCGACCCCGGCCCTGGCTGCGACATCGCGGATGTTCGATCGCTCGCTCATTGCCCCAAGACCCCTGGCAGCTTTTCAAAGAGCGCAGCATAGGCGCTGTCCGGGCGGTAGAAAACCGGCGGCTGTCCGATCGGGGCGGGAATGGTGTGGCGGCCTGGGGCAAAGACTTCGCCGGTCCAGCAGTGCCGCCAGACCGCTTCGCCCGGCAGCACGACCTCGCGCGTCACGGCCCCTTCGTCGATCACCGGCGCGACCAGCAGTTCGGCCCCGTACAGAAACTGGTCCTGCACCGCGAACAGGGCCGGATCGTCCGGGTAATGCAGGAACAGCGGGCGCTGCGTTGGCAAGCCCTGCTCCAACGCCTCAAGGCAGAGCTGCCGGACATAGGGCGCGAGGTGGGCATGAATCCGGCTCCAGCGAGCGAAGCAGGCGAGCAATTCGGGGGTACTGTCGTACTGCAGGTTGTCGTCGGGGCGATTGCCTTCGTGGCTGCGCATGACGGGCGCGAAGGCGGCCAGTTCGCACCAGCGCTGCAGCAGTTCCTCGGTTCGGACATTGCCGTGGAGCGACGTGTACCCGCCGCAATCCGAATGACTGTAGGCATTGCCGACGAGGCCGGCCGAAAGGGCGGCGGTGATCACCGTGCCGA
>CALCQB010000200.1 GCA_937897535.1 uncultured Novosphingobium sp.
GAACAGACCGGCGAGGTCGAGGCGCACACCGCCCGGGCGACCGTGCTGGCGAGCGGCGGGGCCGGCCGGGTCTATCAGTTCAGCACCGCCCCGCGCGGTGCGACCGGTGACGGGATCGCGATGGCCTGGCGCGCGGGTGCGCGGGTCGGCAACATGGAAATGATGCAGTTCCACCCGACCTGCCTCTACAACCTCGAGGTCAAGAACTTCCTGATTACCGAGGCGGTCCGCGGCGAAGGCGGGCACCTGCTCAACCCCCGCACCGGGCACCGCTACATGCCCGATTACGACGAGCGCGCCGAACTGGCCCCGCGCGATATCGTCGCCCGGGCCAACGACAGCGAGATCAAGCGCGACGGGCTCGACTTCGTCCACCTCGACATCAGCCACCAGCCGCCCGAATTCGTCCGCGAGCATTTCCCCAATATCTACGAGAAGCTGATTGGGCTTGGCATCGACATGACCAAGGGGCCGATCCCGGTGGTCCCCGCGCAGCACTACACCTGCGGCGGGATCCTGATCGACCTTGCGGGCCGCACCGACCTGCCCGGGCTTTATGCCGCCGGCGAATGCACGGAAAGCGGGCTGCACGGGGCCAACCGGCTTGCCTCCAATTCACTGCTCGAATGCTTCGTGTTCGGCGAGGCGGCGGCGGCCGATATCCTGGCGCGGTGGGACAGCTTCGATGCGCCGCCGCCGGTCCGGGCCTGGGACGAAAGCCGGGTGACCGATTCGGACGAAGAGGTGATCATCAAGCAGAACTGGACCGAAATCCGCCGGTTCATGTGGAACTATGTCGGGATCGTCCGCACCACCAAGCGGCTTGAGCGCGCGGCGCACCGGATCCAGATGATGTTCGGCGAGATCGAGGACTATTATGGCCACTTCCGGGTATCGACCGACCTGATCGAGCTGCGCAACCTGCTGCAATGCGCCGACCTGATCGTGCGATCGGCGCTGGCCCGCCACGAAAGCCGGGGCTTGCACTATACGCTCGACTATCCAAACCTCCTGCCCGAGGCGCGCGATACGGTGCTGGTGCCGTAGAATGGTTTTGCAGTTGCCATGAAACTGCAACAATATGGCGGGTAGCGAAAGTCCAGGGGACATGAGCGACGATTCTTCATCACCAAGGCCTGCCAGCCATGACGCCGCGATCGGCGAAAGTATCGCGGGTGAGCGCGTGGTCGCGGCCGAACAGGGCCTGCTCGCCGCGGCCGAGGCGATGGCGGCGCGCGGGGCGCACAAGGAACTCGAAGCGCTGATCGCCGGGGCCGCGCCCGACGATGCCGAACGGCTGCGGCTGCACCTCAGCCTGCCCGCCTCGTTGATCCCGCAGCGCAAGACCAGTGACGAGCTTGCCCCGGGCCTGACCGACGGTGGTTATCCCTACAAATACAAGATGCTGCGCTCGGACTATGAGCGCGAGAAGTTCCTGCTCCAGGCCGAATTGCTCAAGCTGCAAAGCTGGATCAAGGACAGCGGCGCGCGGGTGGTGATCCTGTTCGAGGGGCGCGACGCGGCCGGCAAGGGCGGCACGATCAAGCGCTTCATGGAGCACCTCAATCCGCGCGGGGCGCGGGTAGTGGCGCTCGACAAGCCGAACGAGATCGAGCGCGGGCAGTGGTATTTCCAGCGCTATGCCGGACATTTACCGACCAAGGGCGAGATCGTGCTGTTCGATCGCAGCTGGTACAACCGCGCCGGGGTCGAGCACGTGATGGGCTTTTGCAGCGAGGCCGAATACGAGGAATTCCTGCGCGAAGCGCCCGAGTTCGAGCGCAATCTGGTCCGCTCGGGCATCCACCTGATCAAGTTCTGGTTCTCGGTCAGCCGCGAGGAGCAGCTGCGCCGGTTCACCGAGCGCAAGGTTCATCCGCTCAAGCAGTGGAAGCTCAGCCCGGTCGATCTCGCCAGTGCCGGCCGATGGGACGATTACACCGCCGCCAAGGAAGCGATGTTCGCGGCTACCGACACCGACCTGTGCCCGTGGACCGTGATCAAGAGCGACGACAAGAAGCGCGCCCGGCTCAACGCGATGCGGTTTGTGCTGGGTGCATTCCCATACGATGGTCGCAACGACCAGGTGGTCGGCAAGGTCGATCCGCTGCTGGTCGGCCGGGCGAGCGCGATTTTCGAACGCGGCGAGAGCAGGGCTTCGGGCACCTAGTACGAGTCGAATCCCGGCCGTCTACCTGCAGGCATGAATGTGCCCCGGCACCGGTGGATTCGTTGCTCCACCGGGCCGCATCAAACCCGGCCCGAATGCAATGTTGCAAGGCCGCGAAATCATCTGCCTTTGGTGCCGGATTCTTTGACAGCCGTGTGACATGTCCCCTATATTCCGTAGCGGAAATCACGGTCCGCAGAACGTCGATATTCCTCCTTTGATCATCAGAACGAGTCGCACCTGCACGTCCGTCGCAACGGAATGCGGGTCTGTGTGATCGATCAGCGAGAGAAGGATATCGTGATGAAACATGTTCTGCTCGCGGCTGCTGCCGCATCTACCTTCTTGTTCCCCGCAATCTCGCAAGGCCAGAGCAACGACGCCGATCAGATCGTGATCCGCGGCGCGCACACCCCCAGTTTCGGGCAATGGCGCGAGAGCCTGAGCCACAAGCTTTCCGATTCGCTGGTCTATCCGCGGGCCTTCCGCACCACCGGACTCGCCGAGGGCACGGTTGCGATCCAGTTTGCTTGCGGCGAGGATGGCACCCCGAACTCAGTCCGGCTGCTGCGCAGCTCCGGCGACCGTTCGCTTGACCAGGCGGCACTGAAGGCGGCAACCCGGATCAAGGGGCTGCACCCGCTTCCTGCGCAACTTCTGGGCGGCGAGACGATCCGCGCCAACCTGATCTTCGCAGGCGACAACGATTCACTCGATCGCCAGATCAGCGCATTGCGCAAGCACGAAGCGCAGCTGACTGCCGAGGAGCGGCGTACCGGCAAGCGCGTTGCCGTGGTCGACGCCCGAGCATCACATCAAGGTTGACCCGCGCATAGCGGGGGTAGGGACTTCGCATCCGCCCGGTTCTGCGGACGGGCGGATGCGGAGCTCTTCGCCCGGTGCCAGGCTGCCGGGCGCAAATTTGACGGCGCAGCTTGCCTGATCGCCGATTGGCGCTAGTCCTGTCCCGGAAACGAAGACAAAAACCCGGGAGGATCCATGCCGCAGGTCAAGGCCAACGGAATCACCATCGAATACGAAGCCCACGGCGATCCGGCGAACCCGCCGCTGCTGCTGGTGATGGGTCTGGGTGCACAGCTGACGCTGTGGCCGATCGAGCTGGTCGAGGCGCTGGTCAAGCGCGGCTATTACGTGATCCGCTATGACAACCGCGATATCGGCCTGTCCGAAAAGTTCGGTCATGCCGGGGTGCCCAATTTCCGCCGGGTCGCGCTGATGCGGCTGTTCGGGCTGCGGGCCCGGCTGCCGTATCGGCTGACCGACATGGCCGAGGATGCGGTGGCCCTGCTGGGTGCGCTGGGGATCGCCAAGGCCCACGTGGTCGGCGCCTCGATGGGCGGGATGATCGTCCAGCTGATGGCGGTGAACCACCCCGACAAGCTGCTGAGCATGACTTCGATCATGTCGACCACCGGCAATCCGCGGCTGCCCCGGCCCAAGCCCGAAGCAATGAAGGCGCTGCTCGACCGGGCTCCGGCCAATGCCAGCCTCGACGAGGTGATCCCGATCGGGCTGCGCGTCGCCCGCGCAATCGGCAGCCCGGTCTACCCCGCCGCCGAAGACCGGCTGCGGACCCGGATCGCGAGCGACTATCAGCGCAGCTTCTATCCCCAGGGTGCGGCCCGCCAGATCAGCGCGATCATGGACGATGGCGACCGCCGCAAGCGGCTCAAGAAGGTGCGCGTCCCCAGCCTGGTGATCCACGGGGTCGACGATCCGCTGGTCCCGGTCGAAGGCGGACGCGATACCGCTGCGCATATTCCGGGGGCGAAACTGCTGGAAGTGCCGGGCATGGGCCACGACCTGCCGCTGGAACTGGTCGAGACGATCGCCGATGCGATCGCCGGGCATGCCAAGGCTTGAGGACCGGCGGAGCCTAGAACCCCCATCCCAGCATCCGCCCGATCCAGATCAGCAGCATCGCGCCGAGGATCGAGCCGAGGCAGCCGGCGCGGCTGAAGCCTTCGCGCCAGCTGGCGCCGGTGCCGAGCGTGCCGACCAGCCCCGCGACCAGCGCGCCGCCGACCCCGAGCAGGCTGGTCAGCCACCAGCCCATCCCGACCGCGCCGGGGTAGAACCAGCGGGCGAGCGCGCCGACCACGAGGCCGGTAACGAGGGCGCCGATCAGGTTGAACATGGGTACGTCGCTCCACTGGTTGCCGTTTGCAGATAGGGGGTTCGTGGCCCGCCGCAAGGGCCACGCCGATTGCGCCGCAACCCGCGCCTTGCGCAACAAGATTTCCGGGCTCGATTCTATCCTTGTCAACGCCCCCGCAGCCCCTGTGCCCAAGCATATTTATTTTCAGATTTCATTTTGACTCTTGCGCGTCAGCGCAGTGACGCTTTTCCCGCGCGTCGCTGCACTGCGCCATGTGTCTCCGGGGCCTGGTTTACCCACAGCCATGGTTGCTGCGGCATTTACCCTCTTGCGCGCGATTCAGGATGAGGCACTATGGATAGTGGTTCGGCACACCGGGGGACCCACTAGACCTTGATTCATGATCGCAGGCGCGGATTCGCGCAGCGGGGGCGGAGTCTGGCTCTTTCAGGGGTACCGGGGATCGGACTGGGGACGAAACCGGGATAACTTTTTCTCGTTTCGTTCCGCTCGTTGGAGTAGGATTGGCGCTTGCCGCCCGATTCGAACGAAAGTGGAACATTGGCGCGGGGGCAACCCTCCGCGGGGCAGACAGCACAGACGGGGGCATACACGTGGATTTCAGGAACGGAGACGAGCCGAGCATGGCCGAGGTTGAAGCAGCGCTGATGGAAGACACCACTTCGGGCGAGGCTCCTGCGGCAAGGGCTCCGCGCGCGCAGAAGGAGGCGGGCGATGCCCCGGCACTGGGTATGACGGACAAGAGCGATACGGGCAGCGCTGCGCTGGTCGAAGCCATGGGTGCGGCCGCGCTGGCCGGGGCGATCACTGCCGCCGCGCAGCCGGGCGACGACAGCAAGGCGATTCACGAGCGCCGGTTCGACATCGTGGTCGATCACGATCGCGACGTGCTGCTGACCGACTTCGGCAAGGACACGCTCGACGACCGTTACCTGCTCCCCGGTGAGCGCTATCAGGATCTGTTCGCCCGGGTCGCGGCGGCCTATGCCGACGACCAGGACCACGCCCAGCGGCTCTATGACTACATCTCGAAGCTGTGGTTCATGCCGGCGACGCCGGTGCTGTCGAACGGCGGCACCAACCGCGGGCTGCCGATCAGCTGCTATCTCAACTCGGTCTCGGACAGCCTCGAAGGGATCGTCGGGACCTGGAACGAGAATGTCTGGCTCGCCAGCCGCGGCGGCGGAATCGGGACCTATTGGGGCAATGTCCGCGGGATCGGCGAGCCGGTCGGGCTCAACGGCAAGACCAGCGGGATCATCCCGTTCGTCCGCGTGATGGACAGCCTGACGCTGGCGATCAGCCAGGGTTCGCTGCGGCGCGGCTCGGCCGCCTGCTATCTCGACGTCTCGCATCCCGAGATCGAGGAGTTCCTCGAAATCCGCAAGCCCTCGGGCGATTTCAACCGCAAGGCGCTCAACCTCCACCACGGGGTGCTGCTGACCGACGACTTCATGGAAGCGGTCCGGGCCGGCGAGGAATTCCACCTGCGCTCGCCCAAGGACGGCTCGATCCGCGCCACGGTCGATGCCCGCAGCCTGTTCCAGAAGCTGGTCGAGACCCGCCTGGCGACCGGCGAGCCCTATATCGTCTTCTCCGATACGGTGAACCGGACGATGCCCAAGCATCACCGCGACCTCGGGCTCAAGGTTTCGACCTCGAACCTGTGCTCGGAAATCACCCTGCCGACCGGCAAGGATCACCTTGGCAACGATCGCACCGCGGTCTGCTGCCTGTCCTCGCTCAACCTCGAAACCTGGGAAGAGTGGAACAAGGACGAGCTGTTCGTCGAGGACGTGCTGCGGTTCCTCGACAACGTCCTGCAGGACTATATCGACCGCGCGCCCGAAGAGATGGCCCGCGCCAAGTATTCGGCGATGCGCGAACGCTCGGTCGGGATGGGGGTGATGGGCTACCACTCGTACCTCCAGAAGAAGGGCGTGGCGTTCGAGAGCGCGATGGCCAAGGCGCTGAACATGAAGATGTTCAAGTACATCGCGGCCAAGGCCGACGAGGCCAGCCTGATGCTCGCGCAGGAACGCGGGGCCTGCCCCGACGCCGCCGACATGGGCGTGATGCAGCGGTTCAGCTGCAAGATGGCGATCGCGCCGACCGCGTCGATCAGCATCATCTGCGGCGGCACCAGCGCCTGCATCGAGCCGATCCCGGCCAACATCTATACCCACAAGACCCTGTCGGGCAGCTTCGTGGTCAAGAACCCCTACCTCGAAAAGCTGCTCCAGGCGAAGAGCAAGGATTCGACCAACGTCTGGAACTCGATCCTCGAGCACGGCGGCTCGGTCCAGCACCTCGATTTCCTCAGCCCGGAGGAAAAGGACGTCTACAAGACCAGCTTCGAGATCGACCAGCGCTGGCTGCTCGAATTCGCGGCGGACCGCACCCCCTATATCGACCAGGCCCAGTCGCTGAACCTCTACATCCCGGCCGATGTCGACAAGTGGGATCTGGCGATGCTGCACTTCCAGGCGTGGGAAAAGGGGATCAAGAGCCTCTATTACCTGCGTTCGAAGTCGGTCCAGCGCGCCGGGTTCGCCGGCGGGGTCGAAGCCGACAACACCGCCGAGCCGGCCAAGTACGAGCTGCCGACCACCGACTATGACGAGTGCCTGAGCTGTCAGTGATGGCCGCCAGGCCGGGCTGAGGCGCGCGGCGATGACCCTACCATACGTTACAATTGGCGACCAATTGCCGCTTGCCCGGCGGCGCTCCTTGCGCTGTGGCGGCGCGGCAGTTTTTTCGCAGGGAGTTTCAATACATGCGCAAGTGGCATCGCTGGATTTCGGTGTTTTTCGGGGTATTCATGCTGTGGATCGCGGCGACCGGCGTGCTCAGCCAGGTCGGGGTGCTGGTCAACAACGGCGGGTTCGAGGACGAAGCGAAGGAGCGCGTTGCTCCGGTGGTGCCCGCCGGGTTCGTCTGCCCCGAAACGATGATGTGCCGGCCCAAGCCGCCGCAGAACCCCGGCAACTGGAACGTCGGGCTGCTCCATCACCTGCATTCGGGCGAGAGCTTCGGCCCGCTCGGCGTGGTGGTATCGATCCTCAGCGGGCTGTCGCTGCTGTTCTTCAGTTTCTCGGGGCTGTGGATGTACATCCAGATGTGGCGCAATCGCGCCGCGCGGAACCTCAAGCCCGGCTGGTTCTGGAAGAACTGAACCCTGCCCAAACGCACGGCGCCCCTCCCGCTGGGGAAGGGGCGCCGCTCCGCAGGGCTTTCACCCCGCGGCCGGGGACAGTCCGATCAGCTGCCGTCGTTGCCGGGCAGCGCCCGGGCGCCGCTGTGCAGCATCACCTGGTCGTTCTCGATCCCGGCAACGTCGCTGGCCTGGATGTAGTGGTGCTGGCCGTCGTTGCTGTCTTCGCGGGTCAGCTTGATCCGGTCGCCGTCGACCGAATCGACCCGGCCGAGCTTTTCGCCGTCGTCGGCCAGCACGTCCATGTGCTCGCGGATCTGCTCGACCAGGCGGCCGTCGGTGCCGCTGCCGCCAAAGCTCGATCCGGACTGGCCGCGATCGAACTGCTGTTGCTGGCCCCGGCTGGCGAAATCGCCGCCCTGCTGGCCGGACTGGCTGCTCTGACCGGACTTGTCGCTGTTGAACCCGTCGCCCTGCTGCCAGGTCGAATCGCGGTTGCCGTCTTCGATGGTGGACATCAGTTGTCTCCTCTGGGGGTCGCCGCGCACCGTGCGTCGGTCGATCATGCCGGGACAACCACCGCAGCGCGCTGGCGTTCCCGTGCCGTCGCCTCCCCAGCGCCGCACCGCACGCGCGCTGCGACCAAACGATTTTCCACCGTGTTCGCGGGGCGTGCCATTCCGGCGGCGCGTCCCCACCTTATAACCACCCACTGATTCTCCAGGAGCCAGCCCGATGTCCCTTCTCGAAGCCCGCAAGAGCTACAAGCCGTTCGAATATCCCTGGGCCTATGAGTTCTGGAAGCGCCAGCAGCAGGTCCACTGGATGCCTGAGGAAGTGCCGCTGGGCGAGGACTGCCGCGATTGGGCGCAGAAGCTTTCGGAGCATGAGAAGAACCTGCTGACCCAGATCTTCCGGTTCTTCACCCAGGCCGATGTCGAGGTGCAGAACTGCTACCACGAAAATTACGGGCGGGTATTCAAGCCGACCGAGGTCAAGATGATGCTGGCTGCGTTCAGCAACATGGAGACGGTCCACATCGCCGCCTACAGCCACCTGCTCGACACGATCGGGATGCCCGAAAGCGAATACAGCGCCTTCCTCGAATACACCGAGATGGCCGACAAGTGCAATTACATGCACCAGTTCGGGGTCGACAACGACGAGGATATCGCCCGCACCCTGGCGATGTTCGGCGGCTTCACCGAAGGCCTGCAGCTGTTCGCCAGCTTCGCCATGCTGATGAACTTCCCGCGCTTCAACAAGATGAAGGGCATGGGCCAGATCGTCACCTGGTCGGTCCGCGACGAAAGCCTGCACTGCGAAGGCATCATCCGCCTGTTCCACGCGTTCTGCGCCGAGCGCCAGTGCCTGACCAAGTCGGTCAAGGAAGACATCATCGACTGCTGCCAGAAGACCGTGCGGCTGGAGGACAACTTCATCGATCTGGCGTTCGAGATGGGCCCGGTTCCGGGCATGAGCCCCAAGGACATCAAGCGCTACATCCGCTACATCGCCGACTGGCGGCTGAGCCAGCTCGGCCTGCCGGCGATCTACATGATCGAAGACCACCCGCTGCCCTGGCTCTCGCCGCTGCTCAACGGGGTCGAACACGCCAACTTCTTCGAAACCCGCGCGACCGAATATTCGAAGGCCGCAACCAAGGGCAACTGGAACGACGTCTGGTCAAGCTTCGACGCCCGGCAGAAGGCCAAGGGCGAAGTTTCGGGCGCGAACGACGTGGCGGATGAAGGCAGCGAGCCGGGGCTGTTCGGGGTTAATGCGGCGGAGTGAGATGGTGCTTTCAGAGATACGTTATCAGATATTTCTTTCATCAACATATGACGATCTGCGAGAAGAGCGTCAACAAGCCACCCAAGCAATTCTTGAGATGGGCCATATGCCTGCGGGAATGGAGCTATTTCCCGCAACTGATTTCTCGCAATGGGAATTGATAAAAAGAGTAATAGATGAAAGCGATTATTATATAGTCATAGTGGGCGCCCGCTATGGCAGCGTTGACCGCAAAACAGGACTTAGCTTCACTGAAATGGAGTATGATTACGCCATTTCCAAGAAAATTCCGATTATGGGATTTGTGAGGGAAGATCCAGGTAGTGTCGCTGCACGCTTTTCCGAAAGTGATCCTGAGAAAAAGAAACAACTTGAATCATTTAGAGAAAAAATTCTCACCCGGCATTGCCGAAAGTACACAACTTCAGCCGAACTAGGCTTGGTATTGATGAAGTCCTTAACAAACGAAGTAAGAATAAATCCACAAACCGGATGGATAAGAGCCGACCAAGCAAGAAGCGCCGAAGATGTATTTAGAGAAAAAGAAATATCAGATGAACTTCGTGCTGCAAAGAAGAAAATTGTAATATTGGAAAGAGAAATAAGGGACGGATCAATTCCAGTCGAAGGATTGGATTTGGAAGATCTCGCAAGAGGTGATGATCCATTTGACATCACGGTGCTTTTTCAGGACTCACGCAGGCAAACGAACTGGGACTTATATACATGCTTGACCCAAATGGGAGAGCGTGCTAATCAGCCTGCATGAGCAAGAAACCCGCCATGCAGCAGTTCGACACCATCCTTCAAATGATGGCCGCGCTTCCCGATGAGCAAGCCGCGATTGACCACTTCACCGCGATCCGCTGGAAGAACGGCGCGTTCTGCCCGCATTGCCAGTCGGCCAAGGTTTATCACTTCTCCGACCAGCGCACCCACAAATGCGGCGAGTGCCGCAAGCGTTTCTCGATCAAGGTTGGCACCATCTTTGAGGACAGCAAGATCCCGCTCCGTTCGTGGATGCTGGCGATTTGGCTTATCACCTCGCACAAGAAGGGCATCGCCAGCACCCAACTTGCCAAGGATATCGGTGTCACTCAAAAGACCGCGTGGTTCATGACCCACCGGCTGCGCTACGCGATCAAAACCCAGTCGTTCAATCGCCCGCTCGACGGCGAGGTTGAGGCCGACGAAACATTCATCGGCGGCAAAGAGAAGAACAAGCACGCTTGGCAGCGTACGGGCGGCAAGCAGGGCGGCAAAGGCAAGGTTGCTGTGCTGGGGATGCTTGAGCGCGGTGGCGAACTGCGCACTGGCGTCACGCCGAACCTGAGCGCCCGCAACATTCAGACAGTGATCCGCGACAACGTGAAAACCGACGCAGCGGTAATGACCGATGAGCATGGCGCGTTCGTCGGCTTGCAAGGCGACTACAACCACCATCGGGTCAACCACACCGCTGGCGAGTATGTCCGCCATTATGTCCTGCACACCAACGGGATTGAGAGCGTTTGGGCGCTGTTCAAGCGCCAGATCGTAGGGACGCACCATTTCCTTTCGCCCAAGCATCTAAACGCCTATCTTGGCGAAATGACATGGCGCTTCAATCTTCGCAGCATTGGCGAGGGCGACCGCGTGAACGCACTGCTGGCGCAGACTGCGGGACGCCTGACCTACAAGATGCTCAAAGCATGACAGAGAAGCGGGAGAAGCCGCTAGGGCTCGATATGCCGTTCAGCGAGGCGCTGGAGCGGTTCATCGGCGTTGACCCCGCAGACCTGCCCGAGAGCGTCAAGCTGCGACAAAAGGAGGGGCCGCCGAAGCGACCCCCAGGTGTTGAAAAGAAGGTTGCACCCAAGCCTAGCTAGGTGCTGCGGAAGTGCGCGCGGACGTGTTCGATACGTCCGAAGCGAATGCGATAATACGCGCAGATGTAGACCATCGGTCCCTCCATCGCATGATGTGGGTTGCATCCGATTGGCTGTTGTGCGATTCAGGATTTGCAGGTTCTGATCGGCTTCGGCCATCGGTTCGGAAGGCCATCCGCGAGGGTGGCCTTTTCCGTTTCTGGCTAACTCACGGTCCCATGTTGCACTCCATCGGTTGCCCGGTGCTCCGGGTTGATGGAGGTGTTTTGGGCGACCCCAAAATCGCCGTCAAAATTTGCCGCTAATTCGCCGGATATTCGCCGTTATTAGTGGCGATTTGTTGGTTTTCCGCGCTTCTGCGGGCCGCGTAAATCGCGGACCCACTGCCTAGGAACATGATTGTCGGGAAACAATGCTACTGCCGATCTAAGCGCAAGCGCTTCTGGCGCATCCGGATGCAGCTTCGCAAATATTTCGTGCCACCGTGCCAGATCGGCTTTGCTGACGGAACTTTTCGATTCCTCGCCTATCGCGCCAGAACCTTCGCTGGGGGACGGCTTGGCCAACTCCAGATCAACTCCACTGTCACGAAGCACTTTCTGAACACCGCCAGGCTCAAACCGGATGCCAAAGCACTCAACAGGATGCCTAGTGCTGGAGGAATGGTGTAGCGGGCGAGAGAGTTTGTGTGTCCCAGTGCTCCAAAACAGATCGTGGTCATGGAGCTTGTTCATCTGCCATATGAACGCCCCTAACTTCCCAAGATCTTTGGTCTCCACAGTGCTCTGGTGATACCAATTTGCGGTGCGGGCGACGGACAGGATTTCGCCTCCACAAAGTCTGTTGTAAACTTCAGTCTTGGCTAGCGGTTCTGGAAGCAGGGGCTCCAGCATCTTGATCGCAACTCGCGGTGGCAACCATTGCTCGTATTCATCAGGACTTATCGCCTTAGCGGCGGCGAGTGCCTCAAGTCGAAGCTGCTCGGCCTTCTGATCTCGATCCAACTGTTCGGCCCGCAGCATAGCAAGCTCTCGATCGCGAGCGCTGAAAGAGTCCCCCAATATCTTGCCAACGTCCGAATCGTCACCCGCCATAGGGCCATCATGCGCGAATCCGCCGCTGGGTCAAACAGGTATATAGGCCCCAACGAACTCCATCAAGGTTCGCCTAACATGGAACCAACTGTTTTCCGTTATAGCCCCCCAGATGTATGGTTATGTACTAAGGCGGGGTGAGCCAAAGTACGGTGACGCCTATGGTTCATATACTTTTGAGTCGGGATTGATCGAATATGTTCGAAGCATCGAACATGAACAATGTGGATCTAAACAGCTAAGGCTTTTGCCTCATGAAATAGACTCGATTTTGATTCAGTTTAAACAAATAGGCCTCATGAAGTACGAAGAAATCGAGAAAGACGAGGGTCCTTCTTTCAGAGGATTTACATTAACGGCTTCCGGAGAGGAACACCTCATGAGAATTCAAGCACGGTTCAAAACTGGCATCTAGCGATCTCAAGTCCGAATTACTCGGGAACTGCGGCAACAGGTGCGTAAGCCACCAAAACCTCCCCACCAAATCCACCCACCAGAAATCTCACGCAAAGACGCCAAGATGTCGCCCTTGGTGCGCTGTTGGTTAATAGCCCCGAGACACACACGCAGGCCGCAGTAGCCGGGCCTACGGCGGGTACAGGGCCGAATGCCGGGCGGGGCGCTTCGGGGCTTCGGGCGCAACATCTAGGCGTCTTGGCCTGCGCCAAAAGAATTGGCCTCCGGATCAGGTCCGGGGTTAACCGCCGCGGAGAAGGGCCCCGCCTTTTTCAGTCAAGCGGCGGCGCACGTCGGTCGGTGCCGGTGCGGCGGTCGCCCTGGCGGCGATCGGGGAAGGGCAGCGGTTGCGCCTGGGCCTCGCGGCGGGCGGCGAGGCGGCGATCGGCTTCGCGCCCGGTGGTCTGCTTGGTCACCATAACGGCACGACCCTTCGCTTGGCGGCGGGGCGCAATCTTGCCCTCGCGCTCATCCTCAAGCCGTAATATTTGCATGGAATGGTTACCGAATGTTTGCGCGCGCGGGTTCGCGCCCGGTTCGGGCTTGCCAAGCCGCCGCGTTTCGCGATGATCGCGCCAAACCGGAGAGAGGGACCACCTGCATGAGCGCCTACATCGTCTTCATCAAGGAACGCGAGCACGATGCCGCCGTCATGGCCGACTATGCCGCCAAGGCCGGGCCGTCGCTCGGCGGGCACGAGGCCAAGCCGCTGGTCTATTACGGCGCGATCGAGACGCTGGAAGGGCCCGAGGCGGCTGGCTGCGTGATTGTCGAGTTTCCCGACATGGACGCGGCGCGGGCCTGGTATGGCTCACCCGCCTATCAGGAGGCGCGCAAGCTGCGGTTCCAGGGGGCCGACTACCGGGTATTCATTACCCAGGGGCTGTAACCGCGCTGCACCGCGTCATCGCCGATGCCCAACGCGCTGCCCCTCTCCCCGGCTGACCTCGCCACCGCGCTGGTCGCGATCAACTTCGCCGCCTTTGCCGCCTTCGGGATCGACAAGGCCAAGGCCGAGCGCGGGGCGTGGCGGGTCCAGGAATCGACCCTGCTGCTGCTCGCGCTGATCGGCGGAACCCCCGGCGCCTATGCCGGGCGCCAGCTGTTCCGCCACAAGACCCGCAAACAACCGTTTTCGAGCCAGCTGTTCAGCATCGCCGTGCTGCAGGTGGTTGCACTGGGGGCAATGCTGGGGTGGTGGCTGGTCTAGAGTCTGTTCCACTTACGTGGAAGCACCACCGGCCCGCTCCCCCGGCCGGTCACTCCGCGCCGCGCGGAAAGTCCTCTTCGAGGCCTTCCGGACCCAGCCCGGTGTCGTCATCGTCGTCGTTGCGCTCGCCCAGATAGGCGCTCATGTCGATCCGGCCGCTGCTGACCATCTGCAGCATGTGATCGACCACGTCGGGGGTGGAGCCTGCGTCGTCGGCGATGTCGGTGCCCGAGGCCGGGGCCCGGCGGGTATCGCCGGATTCGATCAGCGGCGCGCGGCCCAGCGCTTCGTCGGCCAGAGTCTGGGCCTGTTCGGGGGCATCGTCCTGCGCGCGGTTGCCCTGTTCGGGGTTGCGATCCGGATCGGCCGGGGTCGGGGCCGGACCGCTCGGCTGCTGCGGCGCCGGTTCGGTTTCAGGCCGGGGCTCAGGGGTGGGATCGGGCCGGGTTTCGGGGGCTTCGGGCGACTGCGCCATGGCGTGCTCCTGCGGGCAAGGGGAATGCGCCAACAACCGCTGGAGCAGCGTGGCGGTTCCCGCGCCGCCGTCACCGTTCTGTCGCATCCGGACAATAAAACGGGGCAGCTGCCCGACCGGCGGCGAATCGGAGAAGCCCATGACCGGATTTGTGATCGGACTGGCAGCGGTTGCCGCGATTCTTGTCGTTGCGGCGCTGCCCGCCCCCCGCAGCAGCGAACGCCGCCGCGCCGATGGCGATGGCGGCGGGTGGTTTGGCGACAGCGGCGGCGATAGCTGCGACGCTGGCGGCGGGGACTGCGGCGGCGACTGAACCCGGTTCGGGGCTCAGGCCCGCACCCCCAGCAGCACCCGGCGCAGGTCGCCCTTTTCCAGGTGCAGCAGGATCAGCAGGTAGGCCATCAGGAAGGCGCCGCCGAGGAAGAACGCCAGCACTGCCAGCCCCCAGCCGAGCGCGCTCCAGCCGTTGCGCCAGCCGGTCCACAAGGCCGACAGCGCCAGCAGCGAGAGGAAATCGGCGTTGAACTGCCCCGGCCAGTGCCCCGCCGCGATAGCGCCGAAGAAAATGGGCAGCAGGTTCAGTCCGTCACGCCCGATCACGAACATCGTGAAGGCGATCAGCGCGGTCCAGCCGACGATCAGATAGAGGCGCAAGCCGGTCATGATCAGGCCAGCCAGGTGCCGGGATTGGGCATCGGCTCGCGCTTTTGCGCGCGGATCAACGAGAACACCGTGCGGACCACGGTCAGCGCCATCACCCCCAGCAGCAGCGGAACACCGATCAGCACGAACATCAGCATCACGCTGACGATCGATCCGACCAGCCCGATCCAGAAGGTGTTGATCAGATAGGTGTAGTGCGATGCCTCCCACGGGTCGCGCGCTTCGCCCCGCCAGATATAGGCCAGCACCACCCCGACCAATCCGGTGATCCCGGTGAAAAACGATGCGAGATAGAGCAGGGAGACGATAGTTGGATAGTTGAAGTCAAATCCGCCGGGCGGCGTCGCAGGCGGGGTCGGCGGCTGAGGAGGAGTCGGAGTCATTGACGGGGTCATCGACGGCGGCGGTCCGCTGAGGTCGGTTTCGGACAAGGCAGTTCCCCCTCTGGCCGCACGGTGCGGACGAGGGCGCATCATGCCGCAGCCGGCCGCGCAGTCAATCCGGTCGGGACAACTGTGACGGCAATCACGGACAGTTCGGCGCGGGTGGATCAATCGTGCGCGAACCGATTGATTGCAGGAGTCCAGGATGACGAAATTTTTTGAACCGCAGGTCGAACAATTCGGCCAGGCCAATGATGTCGAAGCGGCAGTGGTTGGGCCCTATCCCTATCGCGCCAAAATCGACGTCGTCGGTTATCACAGCGGCCATGGCGGCGGCGACCATTCGACCGCGTTTCTCGAATTGCACATCGATGGGGTGCTCTCCCAACGGGTCGAGGACCGCAGTTTCAACACCTATAACCTCAAGATCGGCAAGGCGCTGTGGCTCGAAAGAGGCAGCCAGATCGCGCTGGTGGTCAAGGGCGGCAACGACGGCGCCACTACCGACCGGCTAGGGGTCAGCGGTTGGATTACACCCTGGGGCTAATACCGGCGGAGTGTATCAGCTTGCCAGCCGCAGACCTTCGGCGGCAGGCTCGGCCGGCCTGGGCTGGTCGAGCCAGATTCCGCGGGTATCGTAGACCGCCTTGGTGGCGCGCTCGGCCAGCGGCACGGCCTTGAAGGCGTCGTGATCGACCAGCACGATCAGCACGCCGCAGCTCTCGAGCGCGGTATCGATGTCGATCAGTTCGGCCGAAGTGCCCTCGAATTCGCGGGGAAGTTCAGCCGCGTAGGGCTCGACCACCTTGATCCGCGATCCGAACTTGCGCGCCAGCCGCGCAGCGACGGCGCGGGCCGGGCTTTCGCGGAAATCGTCGATGTTGGCCTTGAAGGCGAGGCCGAGGCAGGCGACCGGCTGGCCGGGATGGGCCTCGATCAGGGCTTCGGCGCGGGCGATCACGTGGTGGATCTTGCCGTCGTTGACCCCGCGCGCGGTGCGAATCAGCGGGGTCTCCTCGGGCGCGCCGTGGACGATGAACCACGGGTCGACCGCGATGCAGTGTCCGCCGACCCCAGGACCCGGGGTGAGGATGTTGACCCGCGGGTGGCGATTGGCGAGCTTGATCACTTCCCACACGTCGAGGCCCATCTTGTCGGCGACGATACTGAGTTCGTTGGCGAAGGCGATGTTGACGTCGCGGTAGGCGTTCTCGACCAGCTTGGTCATTTCGGCGCTGCGGGCATCGGTGGTCACGCAGGTCCCGCGCACGAAGCGCTTGTAAAAGGCCAGCGCCTTGCGGGCGCAGCGCGGGGTAATTCCGCCGATCGAGCGATCGTTGTTGGTCAGTTCCTCGAGGATCTTGCCGGGCAAGACCCGCTCCGGGCAATAGGAAATCGAAATGTCCGGGGTCTCGTTGGTCATGCCGGGGCACTTGAGATCGGGCCGGGCCATGGCGATCAGGTCGCGCAGCGCTTCGGTGGTGCCGACCGGCGAAGTCGATTCGAGGATCACGCAGTCGCCCGGCTTGAGCACCCTGGCGACGGCTTGACCGGCGGCGAGGACATAGGAAATGTCGGGGGCGTGGTTGTGGTCGAACGGGGTCGGCACGGCGATGATGAACACGTCGGCCGGGGCCATTTCGGTCGAGGCGACCAGCAGCCCGCGCGACACGACGCCGTGGACCAGCCCGTCGAGATCGACTTCCTCGATATGGATTTCGCCGCGGTTGATCGTATCGACCACCGATTGCGTGACATCGACGCCCAGGACCTTGCAGCCCGCGCGCGCCACGACCGCCGCAGTCGGCAGTCCGATATAACCAAGGCCAACGACGCAAACGTCCGGCTTAACGTCCGATTTCATTCCCGAGCAACTCCACGATCCGGCGCGCGGTGTGCCCGTCCCCGAAGGGATTATGAGCCCGCGCCATAGCCTCGTAGGCCGCCTTATCGTCGAGAAGGTTGAACAATTCGGTAACGATAACCGCCGTTTCGGTGCCGACCAGCCGGGCGGTCCCGGCAGCGACTCCCTCGGGCCGCTCGGTCGTCTCCCGCATCACCAGCACCGGTTTGCCCAGCGCTGGAGCCTCTTCCTGCACCCCGCCGGAATCGGTCAGCATGATCTCGCTGATCGCCAGCAGGTGCGCGAAGTGCGGATAGTCGAGCGGTTCGATCAACGCGACGTTATCGAGCCCGCCAAGCCGCTGGTTCATTACCGCGCGAACATTGGGGTTGAGGTGAACCGGAAAGATTACCGCGACGTCGGGCCGGGCGGCGATCTGGCGGATCGCTTCGGCGATTCCCTCCATCCCCCCGCCGAAATTCTCGCGCCGGTGGCTGGTCACGCCGATGATCCGCTTGCCGGCAAACCGCGCCTTGAGTTCGTCCAGCCCCTTGGCCAGCGAAGGATCGGCCTCGATCCGGGCCGAGACCCAGTGCAGCGCGTCGATCACGGTGTTGCCGGTAACGTGAACCCGCTCGGCGGGGACATTCTCGGCCAGCAGCGCGGCCTGGCTGACCTCGGTCGGGGCAAAGTGCAGACTGGCGATCGAACCGATGATCTTGCGGTTCACCTCCTCAGGCCAGGGGTGGTAGATATTGCCCGAGCGCAGGCCCGCCTCGACATGATCGACCGGGATCTGGCGGTAATAGGCGGCGAGCGCCCCGGCCATCGCGGTGGCGGTATCGCCCTGGACGATCACCCGCGCGGGCTTTTCCAGGTCCATCACCCGGCCCAGCCCGGTCAGCAGCGCGGCGGTGAGGCCATCGAGCGTCTGATCGGGCTTCATCAGGTCGAGGTCATGATCGGGGACCAGCCCGGCAATCTCCAGCACCTGATCGAGCATCTGGCGGTGCTGGGCCGAAACGCAGACCACCGGCGTGAAACGCGGATCGGCCTGCAGCGCGGCGACCACGGGAAACAGCTTGATCGCTTCGGGGCGGGTCCCGAAGACGACGAGAATCTTGGCAGGCGTGGTCATGGAAAAACCCCCTACCAGCGATCGGTTAACCGTGAAATAAGGCGCCCGCGCCAATCCGGCCAAATCATCGAGGAAATTCATGCGCGTTCTGATTACCGGCGTGGCCGGCTTTATCGGCTCCACCCTCGCCCTGCGGCTGCTCGCGCGGGGCGACAGCGTGGTCGGGATCGACAGCATGAACGACTACTATCAGGTCAGCCTCAAGCAGGACCGGCTGGCCCGTGTCGCCGAGGCGGGCGGAGAGCGGTTCCAGTTCCACCAGCTCGACTTCGCCGACATGGCCGCGCTCGACGGCGCCTTGAAGGGTACCGGGTTCGACCGGATCGTGCATCTGGGCGCACAGGCCGGGGTCCGTTACTCCCTCGAAAACCCGCAGGCCTATGTCAGCGCCAACCTGGCCGGGCACGTCAACCTGCTCGAGATCGCGCGCCACCGCAAAGTCGAGCAGATGGTCTATGCCAGTTCGAGCTCGGTCTATGGCGGCAACACCAATATGCCGTTTTCGGTCGAGGACCGGGTCGATCATCCGGTCTCGCTTTACGCCGCGACCAAGCGTGCCGACGAATTGATGAGCGAAACCTACGCCCACCTGTTCCGCGTTCCGCTCACCGGCCTGCGCTTCTTCACGGTCTATGGCCCGTGGGGCCGCCCCGACATGATGATGTGGATCTTCACCAAGGCGATCCTGGCCGGCCAGCCGATCCCGGTGTTCAACAATGGCGAGATGTTCCGCGATTTCACCTATATCGAGGATATCGTCTCTGGCGTGATCGCCTGCCTCGACAATCCGCCGGCCGATGACGGCAAGGCCAAGGCCGGGGGCAGCACCAAGCCCCACGCGCTTTACAACATCGGCAACAACAAGTCCGAGCACCTGATGAAGGTCGTCGGCCTGCTCGAGGAAGCTTGCGGCAAAAAGGCCGAGATCGACTTCCAGCCAATGATGCTCGGGGACGTCCCCGCGACCTATGCCAACATCGACGCGATCCAGACCGAGCTGGGCTACGCGCCCACCACCAGCATCGACGTCGGTGTCCCCAACTTTGTGCGCTGGTACAAGGACTATCACGGGGTCTGATCTTGAAGCGCTGCGCTGCATCGGCAATCACGCTGCCATGGCGATTCTTTCAGACAAGTGGATCCGCAACGAGGCCCGCCATTCGGGCATGATCGAACCGTTCGTCGAGCGGCAGCAGGCGGGCGACAGCATTTCGTATGGCCTGTCGTCCTATGGCTATGACGCGCGGGTGGCGGACGAGTTCAAGATCTTCACCAACGTCCATTCGGCGGTGGTCGATCCCAAGAACTTCTCCGAGAACAGCTTCGTCGATGTGAAGACCGACGTCTGCACGATCCCGCCCAACAGCTTCGTGTTGGCCCGGACGGTCGAATACTTCCGCATCCCGCGCGACGTGCTGGTGATCTGCCTCGGCAAGAGCACCTATGCCCGCTGCGGAATCATCGTCAACGTCACCCCGCTCGAGCCCGAATGGGAAGGCCACGTGACGCTGGAATTCTCGAATACCACCCCGCTCCCGGCCCGGATCTATGCCAACGAGGGCGCCTGCCAGTTCCTGTTCCTGCAAGGCAACGAGCCGTGCGAGGTCAGCTATGGCGACCGCAGCGGCAAGTACATGGGCCAGCGCGGAGTGACCCTGCCCCGGCTCTGACGGGAACTTGTCCGCCGGTCGCGGCTTTCACCATCAGCGCCGGTCCGGCGCGTCTGTGGGGAGAGCCACCATGACCATGATCGCCGGCACACTGGGCCGTATCCTGATTTCGCTGATTTTCATCGCCTCGGGGCTGTTCAAGCTGGGCGATCTGGCCGGCACCGAAGCCGCAATTGTCAGCGCGGGCATGCCCGGCGGCCTGGCGATCCCGGCGGCGGTATTCGAACTCAGCGCCGGGATCCTGCTCGCGCTGGGCTTCATGCAGCGGATCGTTTCGCTGGCGCTGATGGTGTTCACCGCGCTGGTCAGCGTGCTTTATCACCAGAACCTGACCGACCCGGTCCAGAGCGCGATGTTCATGAAGAACCTGGCGATCATCGGCGGGCTGCTGCTGGTCTTCGCGCATGGCTACATGGCGTGGGGCTTCAAGGCTTATCGGAATGCCGATGCCGCGCACCGCGAAACGCTGGCTGCGCAGGAGCGCGCCCATGCTGCCGAATTGCGCGCGGCGCGGGCAGAGGTGGCCAGTTCGGCCGCCAGCACCGGCACGGTCGTAACCGCTGTCGATGGCGACGGGATTGCCGAAGTGCGCCCGCGCCGCTGGTGGCAGTGACCTTTCTGAACAGGTGACAAAGCCGGGGCGATGATCGACAAGGGCGCATGGAAACGCCCTTGTTCGACCAGTGGCGATCACGCTCGCCGCACTACGATGACAGCCACGAGGCGGTCTGTGACACCGTCCGCGCCTTTGTAGCGCGTGAAATCACCCCGCATGTCGATGCCTGGGAAGCGGCGGGAGAACTGCCGCGTGACCTGCACCGCAAGGCGGCCGAGGCCGGGATCCTCGGCCTCAATTATCCCGAGGAATACGGCGGCACCGGCGATGGCTTCACCCTGTTCCACAGCCTGGTCCAGACCGAGGAGCTGGCCCGGCCCGGCGCGGGCGGGATCTGCGCCTCGCTGATGACGCACGGGATCGGCCTGCCGCCGATCCTGGCGATGGGCAGCGCGGCGATGAAGCAGCGGATCGCGCCGGCCGTGCTGGCGGGCGAAAAGCTGATCTGCCTTGGCATTACCGAACCGGGCGGTGGGTCCGATGTCGCCAACCTGCGCACTACGGCAACCCGCCATGGCGCGGCTTACGTGGTCAACGGCGAGAAGACCTACATCACCACCGGGATGCGCGCCGACTATGTCACCCTGGCGGTGCGGACCGGCGGACCGGGGATCGGCGGGGTCTCGCTGCTGCTGGTCGAACTCGACCGGCCCGGCGTGACCCGCACCGCGCTGGCCAAGATGGGCTGGCATTCGAGCGACACCGCGACGATCCATTTCGACGCTGTCGAGGTTCCGGCCGAGAACCTGATCGGGCCGGAGAACGGCGGGTTCGCCGGGATCATGCGCAATTTCAACGGCGAGCGGCTGGGGATGAGTCAGCAGGCCAACGCCTTCGCAAGAATCTGCTTCGAGGATGCGCTCGACTGGGCGCGGCAACGCGAAACCTTTGGCAAACCGCTGGTGACCAACCAGGTAATCCGCCACAAGCTGGCCGACATGGTCCGCCGGATTCAGGCGACCCAGGCCTGGATAGACCACTGCGCCTGGTGCGTGCTGAACGGCCAGGCCTTCCCCGGCGATTTCGCGCTGCTCAAGGTCCAGGCGACCCAGACCATGGAATTCTGCGCCCGCGAAGCCTGCCAGATCCTCGGCGGGGCCAGCTTCATGCGCGGCAGCCGGGTCGAGCGGATCTACCGCGAAGTCCGGGTGATGGCGATCGGCGGCGGCAGCGAGGAAATCATGTTCGATCTGGCCAGCCGCCAGTACCGGTTCTGAGACCCGCGGATGCCGTAACGTCCGCCCAAATCCGTTCGACAATGCCACCCGAATATGGCCTTCTTGGACAAATCCCGCCGTCAGATTCGGGACCCGAGGAGAGCTTCGCATGACCGCCAAGGCAGACCGTCCCTACGATATCGTCGTCTATGGCGCGACCGGCTATACCGGCCGTCTGGTCGCCGAATATCTCGCGCATCACTATCAAGGCAAAGGTCCCAAATGGGCGATGGCCGGACGCAGCGCCGCCAAGTTGGCCGAAGTCCGCGACCTGATCGGTGCGCCCCAGGACACCCCGCTGATCGTTGCCGATTCCGATGATCCGGCCAGCGTGCGGGCGCTAGCGGAATCGGCCCGGGTGGTGATCACCACGGTCGGCCCGTACCAGCTCTACGGCGAACCGCTGCTGAAGGCCTGTGTCGAAGCCGGGACCGACTATGCCGACCTGTGCGGCGAGCCGGGCTGGATGCGGCAGATGGTCGACCAGTACCACGAAGCGGCCAAGGCCTCGGGCGCGCGGATCGCGTTCTCCTCGGGTTTCGATTCGATCCCGTTCGATCTCGGCGTGCTGATGCTGCAAAAGGAAGCCAAGGCGCGCCACGGCAGCCCGGCCCCGCGGGTCAAGGGCCGGGTTCGCGCGATGCAGGGTGCTGCCTCGGGCGGGACCGTGGCGAGCTTGACCGAGACGATGAAGGCGGTCGCGAAGAACCCCTCGTTGATCAAGATCCTCCAAAGCCCGTTCGGTTTGACCCCCGGCTTCGAAGGCCCGTCGCAGCCGCTGGGGTTGGTGCCGGAATACGAAGAGAGCGTCGGCAAGTGGGCCGCACCGTTCATCATGGCGACGATCAACACCAAGAACGTCCACCGCACCAATTTCCTGCTCGGCCACCCCTATGGGACCGACTTCAAATATGACGAAATGCTGCTGACCAGTGCGGGCGAACTGGGCGAAAAGGCCGCGCATGCGGTTGGCGAACTGCTCAAGAACCCGTTCGGGGCGAAGCCGCCCAAGCCGGGCGAAGGCCCCACCCCCGAAGAGCGCGAGAACGGCTTTTACGACGTGCTGTTCATCGGTGAATGGCCCGACGGCAAGACGATCCGGTATGGCGTCAAGGGCCGCTACGATCCGGGCTATGGCTCGACCAGCCGGATGATCGCCGAAACCGCGATCGCCTTGCTCGATTGCCCGGCCGAGGGCGGAATCTCGCTGCCCGGTGCACTGCTGGGCGAGGCGCTGGTCGAGCGTCTGCGCGACCATGCCGAGATCACCTTCGCAGTCGAAGAGTGAGCGCAGCGCCAGCGGACAGCGAATGGCAAGTCGGCTGGCGGATCGTGCTGGCCTGCGCGGTCGCCAACGGCACCGGGATCGCGCTGCTGTTCTATTGCTTCAGCCTGTTCCTGATCCCGATGTCGACCGACCTCGGACTGACCCGGACCGATACCGGGATCGTCCAGTCGCTGATCATCACCGCGGTGCTCGGCGCACCGGTGATCGGGCGGCTGACCGACCTGTTCGGATTCCGCCCGGTATTCGTGGTCTGCACGCTGGTGCTGGTGCTGATCGGGCTGCTGCAAGGGTTGTGGGTCAGCGGGTTCTGGTCGCTGGCCTGCACCGTGGCGCTGGCCGGATTTGTCGGCGGGGGCAGTTCGTCGGTCACGCTGACCCAGCCGATCAACGCGCATTTCCGCAAGTACCGGGGCCGCGCGCTGGGGCTGGTCGGGATCGGGGTGTCGCTGACCACGTTCCTGGTGCCGCCGTTTCTGGAAATGGTCATCGCGGTCAACTGGCGCTGGGGCTATCTGATGCTGGCGGCGCTTTCGGGGCTGGTTGGCTTGCCCGCAGTCCTGTTGCTGCTGCCGCGCAGCGCCGGTCAACGCGCGGTCCGGCATGCCTCGGGCAAGCTCCCGCATGACTGGAGCTTCATGCGCCAGCGCGACTTCTGGCTGCTGAGCCTGGCCAACATGATCGCCGGGATCACCACCGGCGGAGCGATCAGCCAGCTTTCGCCGATGATCGTCGAGCATGGGATCTCGCCCGCGACCGCCGCGCTCGGGCTGTCATCGTTCGCTGCCGGGCAGTTCTGCGGCAAGCTCGGCGGCGGCTGGCTGCTTGACCGGTTCGAGCCGCGCCGGATGGCGGTGCTGATGACGATCATCCCCAGCATCGGCTTTGCAGTGTTCACCCAGGCCGATCCCGGCATGATCCCGCTGGTGCTGGCTGCCTGCGCAATGATCGGCGCGCTGAGCGGCGCGGATATCGACATTTATGCCTACTTCGTCGCCCGCCGGTTTGGCCTGGCACAATACGGCTCGGTGTTCGGCGCGCTTCACGGGCTCGGCTGGATCGGCACCGCTGCGGGGATCACGCTGTTCTCTGCCACGTTTACCCGGACCGGCAGCTATGCCCCGGCCCAGTACCTCGCGATCGGCCTGCTGCTGGCCGCTGCGGCGATGCTGGCCCCGGTCCGGCTCCCCCCGCTCGAGCGAGAAAAAGATGACCAGCCGCTGCTCGACGATGCCAGGATCGCCGAAGCCGAGCTGGAGCAGTTTCCCTAGCGGACGGGCTGAGGCGGCGTTAGGCTTGCCGCCATGACCAGCCTTGCCCAGCGCCTGTCCGGCCCCGCCAGCACCACGGTGTTCGAAGTGATGTCGGGACTTGCCCGCGAACTCGGTGCGATCAACCTGGGGCAGGGCTTTCCCGACATGGGCGAACCGCCCGAGCTGATCGCGGCGGCGCAGCGCGCGCTGGCGGATCATTCGAACCAGTACCCGCCGATGCGCGGGCTGGCGGAACTGCGCGAGGCCGTCGCCAGCTATCACCAGCGCGAACAAGGCTTGAGCGTGGACCCCGCCGACGTCGTTGTGACCTCGGGCGCGACCGAGGCGCTCGCCGCCAGCCTGCTCGCGCTGGTCCGGCCCGGCGATGAAGTGGTGCTGATCCAGCCGCTCTACGACGCCTACCTGCCCCTCGTGCAATGGGCCGGGGGCACCGCCAAGCTGGTCAGCCTGGAGCCGCCGCACTGGACCCTGCCGCTCGACAAACTGGCCGCCACGATCGGGCCGAACACGCGCGGGATCGTGCTCAACACCCCCAACAACCCGACCGGGACCATGCTGACCCTGGCCGAGCTGGAGGGGATCGGCGCGCTGGCCGAGGCGCACGATCTGTGGGTGGTCAGCGACGAGGTCTGGGAAGGCATGGCGTTCGACGGCACCCCGCACATCTCGCCGCTGACCATCCCGGCGCTGGCGGAGCGCACGGTCAAGATCGGTTCGGCCGGCAAGATCTTCTCGATGACCGGGTGGAAGATCGGCTGGGCGGTAGCTGCGCCGCCGTTGGCCCGAGCAGTCGCGGCCCGGCACCAGTTCCTGACCTTCACCACCGCCACGCCGCTGCAATGGGCAGTGGCCGAGGCACTTGGCCTGCCCCAGACCTGGCACGCGGCGCACCGCGCCTGCTATGCCCAGGCCAAGGCGCGGCTGGTTGCCGGATTGACCGCGGCCGGGTTCGCGGTTCTGCCCGCCAGCGGGACCTGGTTCGTCACGCTCGACTTGGCTGCCTCGGGCCTGCCCGCCGACGATGCCGCATTGGCCGAGCGGCTGATCCGCGAGGCCGGCGTCGCCTCGATCCCGGTTTCGGCCTTCTATGCCGAGTCGCCCGAGCGCGGCTATCTGCGGCTGTGTTTTGCCAAGCAGGACGCCACGCTGGACGAGGCCGTGGGGCGGCTCGCCGGGTTCCGCCGCGAGGTGTAGAGTCTGTTTCAGTTGGACTGAAACAGGGCAACACCGGCCCGCTCCCCCGGCCCAACCACCCGATAAGGTACCCTGTGGGTGGTTGGGCCGGGGGAGCGGGCCGGTGTTGTTTCCACTCAAGTGGAACAGGCTCTAGCTCGGCCCGGCTTGCGCGCCGCTCATACTGGCGCAGCCATGCTGCACTGCGGAACAAATGCGCGTCTAAGGGGTTCTCTGGGCAGTCCTCCGATGATGGAAACGCCTGTGGAACAACACTTTGCCACGACGCCGAATCCGGCGGGCCCCGCGCCTGTCGCCGCGATCTTCCTGCGCGCTGCGAATGACCCTGCAAATGGTCCCGCCGCGATGCTTCGGCGTGAGCCGAAGGTTGCGCTGATCGGGACCTATGTGCCGCGCAAATGCGGCATCGCGACCTTCACGGCCGACGTGGTCGAGCAGCTGGGCCGCCATCATCCCGAGATCGACTGCCAGGTCCATGCGCTCGATGCCGGGCGCGGTGAGCGCTATCCCGCCGGTGTAGCGGCGATCCTGGCCGACACCGCCGAGAGCTATGCCGTCACCGCCCGCCGGATCAACGAATCCGGCCCGGACGTGGTCTGGCTGCAGCACGAATTCGGGATTTTCGGCGGCAAGGACGGCGCGCTGGTCTGCGGCCTGGTCGATCAGATCGCCGCGCCGCTGGTGATCACCTTCCACACCGTGCTTGGCGAGCCCAGCGCCAACCAGCGCCGGATCGTCGAGCACCTGATCAGCCGCGCCTCGCGGATCATGGTGATGTCGCGCCACGGCCGGGATTTGCTGGTCGAAGCCTACCGGGCTCCGGCCGATCGGGTCGAGGTCATCCCCCATGGCGCGCCTGACCGGCCGTTTGGGCGCACCGCCGAATTCAAGCGCCGCCTCGGGCTGGAGGATCGCAATGTGCTGATGACCTTCGGCCTGCTCGGCCCCGGCAAGGGTCTGGAGCATGCGATCGCGGCGCTGCCGGCGATCATCGCGCGCCATCCCGGCACGGTCTACCGGATCGTCGGCGCGACCCACCCCAACCTGGTCGCCCGGCAAGGCGAGGCCTACCGCGACAAGCTGATCGCGCAGGCCGAGGCGATGGGGGTTGCGGACCATATCGAATGGGACAACCGCTTTCTCGGCACCGCCGAGCTGCTCGACCAGCTTGAAGCCTGCGACATCTACCTGACCCCGTACCCCAACCTGCAGCAGGCCACCTCGGGCACGCTGAGCTATGCGGTGGCGCTGGGCAAGGCGGTGGTCGCGACGCCCTATGTCCATGCCCGCGAGCTGCTGACCGGCAAGGTCGGCTGGCTGGTCGAGCCCAATTCGAGCGCGGCGATTGCCCACGCGGTGGGCGCGCTGCTCGACGATCGCGCCTTGCTCCACGCCACCCAGCAGCGGGCCTACGACGCCGGGCGGGCGACGATCTGGCCGCGCTTTGCCGAGGCCAGCGCCGCACTGGTCCGCTCGGCCGCGACCGCGCCGCTGGGTGAGGTGCCACTGACCGCCGTACCCGGGATCGGCGGGTTTCTGGCGATGTGCGATTCGACCGGGATCTTCCAGCACGCGATCGGGATCGTCCCCGATCGCCGCCACGGTTACTGTCTCGATGACAACGTCCGGGCGCTGATGCTGATGAACCACGCCGTGGGGCTGTCGCCGGCCGAGCGGCTGGGCTGGAGCTCGACCTTCGCCAGCTTCGTCCAGTACGCCTGGAACCCTGACCTCAAGCGGCTGCGCAATTTCATGCGGTTCGATAGGACCTGGTGCGAGGATCACGGTTCGGAAGATTCGAACGGCCGCGCGCTGTGGGCGCTGGGCGATACCGTGGCCAATTCGCCGTTTGTCGACCTGCGCGACTGGGCCCGTAGCTGGTTCGAAGAGATACTGCCTTCGTTCGAAGAGATCGGCTCGCCCCGGGCGCTGGCCTTTGCCATCCTGGGCGCGGCAGCGGTGGTTCGCGCCGAAGGTCCGCATCCCGCCGCCGAGCGGCTGCTGGGCCGCGGCGCCGAACTGCTGGCGAGCCTGCTGGCCGAATCGCGCCGACCCGACTGGGCCTGGTTCGAAGCGGTGCTGGCCTATGACAACCCGCGCCTGCCCCAGGCGCTGATCGAGGCCGGCGCGGTATTGGGACGGCGCGACTGGACCGAACTGGGTCTGGCCACGCTGCGTTGGATCGCCGAACGGCAGACCGCACCGAGCGGCCTGTTCCGCCCGGTCGGGTCCGAAGGGTTCGGCCACGCGCATCACCAGCTGCCGTTCGACCAGCAACCGCTCGAGGCCCAGGCCGCGATCGAGGCCTGCCACGCCGCCAACCGCGTCGCGCCCGACCGGTATTGGCGCGGCCACGCCGTGGCCGCTTATCGCTGGTTCTTCGGCGCCAATGATCGCGGTGCCGTGCTGGCCGACCTCGCCAGCGGGCGTTGCCGCGACGGGGTGACCCCGCGCGGAGCCAACATGAACTGCGGGGCCGAATCGATCCTGGCGTTCCAACTGGGCCATGCCGCCTTGCAGCCGTTGCTGCGCGACCGCAGACCTTCCTCCCACGCAGGGGACACACTTGCTGAAGAACACCAAGGGCGAGCGCCAGCGCTTGCTCATCCATGACACGCGGCTGCATGCCGATCCGACCCGGGTCGTGCTGCGACCGTTCTATCTCGGCTGGCAATCGACCAATGCGCCAGGCGACCGGGCGCATCGGCTGATCGAGGATGTTGCCGGGCTGAGCGAGCATGAGGTTGAGGCGGAATACCACCGCGTGATTCACGATTTCGCCGAACGCCACTGGCAGACCGAACAGGTTTTCGAGCAGCGCTATCGCGAGGTCGAAGCGGCGCATGGGCTGGGCCAGGCCGGCTATTCGCCGACCCGCCGCCGTCTGATCGGGGCCTACTTCTGCCACGAATATACCTACGCCGCCGCGGCGCTGATGAACCCGTCGATCATCCCCCATCCCGACCAGTCGGGCATGAACGGCGGGGCCTGCCGGTTTGCCATGTCGCTGCGCGCGGTCGGCGAAGGCCACATCAGCTCGATCGCCTTTCGCGAAGGCATCGTCGAGGCTGACGGCTCGTTTCAGCTCTGGCCGCAAAGCCACTTCGCAATCGCCGCCGAACTTGACGACACCACCATGACCGACGCCGACGAAAGCGTCACCGTACACCGCAACAGCGACAGCACGTTGTCCAACTGCGTGATCTTCCCGATCACCGAGCAGCAACGCGGCGGGCTGGAGGACCTGCGGCTGGTCCGGTTCGAACACCCCGATGGCCGCCACGAATGGATCGGTACCTATACCGCCTATTCGGGCCGGGCGATCCGTTCTGAACTGCTCCGCACCGACGATTTCCACGCCTTCACGCTCGGGCCGATCCGCGGTTCGGCCGGGCGCAACAAGGGCATGGCGCTGTTCCCGCGGATGGTCGACGGGCGCTATGCGATGATCGGACGGCAGGACGGCAAGAACCTGTTCCTGCTCCGCTCCGACCGGCTCGACACCTGGGACGATGACGGTGCGCTGCTGATGGAGCCGCGCTATCCGTGGGAATTCATCCAGATCGGCAATTGCGGCAGCCCGATCCTGACCAAGCACGGCTGGCTGATGCTGACTCACGGGGTCGGCGCGATGCGCAAGTATGCGCTGGGCTGCGCGCTGCTTGACCGCGACGATCCTTCGAAAGTCCTGGCCCGCAGCCGCGAGCCGGTGCTGACCGCCGAAGACGCCGACCGGGCCGGCTATGTCCCCAACGTGGTCTATACCTGCGGGGCGCTGCTGGTCGGCAAGCACCTGCTGATCCCCTATGGCATTTCCGACAGCGCGGTCGGCTTCGCCTCGACCACGGTCGCCGACCTGATGGCGATGATGGACTAGCCCGATGCCGCGCTCCCGCTCTTTCGGCGTCACGCTCAAGACCCGCAAGGTCGAAAAGCCGTGGGGCCGCGAGCAACTGCCCGCACCGTTCGCCGCGCCGCCGGGCAAGCGGATTGGCGAGATCTGGTTCGAGCCGCCCCCGGCGCTGCGCCAGCTGCTGGTCAAATACCTGTTCACCAGCGAAAAGCTCTCGGTCCAGGTCCATCCCTCGGACGCGCAGACGATCGAGGCGGGACTGGGCCGCCAGGGCAAGGAAGAATGCTGGCTGGTGATCGCGGCCGATCCCGGCGCGGTGCTGGGGATCGGGTTCAAGCGCGCGGTCAGTCCGCGCCAGATGCGCTGCGCCGCAGTCGACGGCCAGATTGAGGCGCTGATGGCCTGGCATCCGGTCAAGGCCGGCGACTTTTTCTACATCCCGGCAGGAACGGTCCACGCGATCGGAGCCGGGGTCAGTCTGATCGAGATCCAGCAGAACAGCGACATCACCTATCGGATCTACGACTATGGCCGCCCGCGCGCGCTGCATCTCAACGATGGCATCGCCTGCGCCCACGGCGAGAGATACCGCGATCCGCGCCGCTGCCACCTGCCCGCGAACGGCGAGGTGATGCTGGTCGACGGTCCGCTGTTTCGGCTTGTGCGTTTTGACGGCCCGATTTCCGCGGAAACCACCGCGCGGTTTGGTCCCGGTCCGTCGCTGGTGATCCCGACCTCCGGCGCGGTGACGGTCGAAGGCGCGAACGTCACCCCCGGCTGCTGCGCCTTGGCCCGGTCCTTCGCTGACATTGTACCCAGTGAGGGGTCCAGGGGACTGCTGGCACAACCGCTCAACTGAGCTGGCTGCGCATCCCGTTAAGATCAGAGCGATAGCTCCGGCGCATTGCCGCGAAGGCCAGCGCCGACAGCACGCAGGGCAGTGGCAGCAGTTGCAACGCATTCTGGAGGCCGATGGCATCGGCCAGGCGGCCGGTCAGGATTGGTCCGGGGGCGAGGCCGATCAGGTTGTTGGCCAAGGTCAGGGTGGCGAAAGCCGTCCCGTGGACGACCAGCGGCGTCAGGTTGGCGACCATCGCGCCCGCCGGACCAGCAGTCCCCGCCACCAGAAACATCGCGAGCCCAATCAGGGCGAATTGCAGCGGGCCGACCGGAAGCTGGAACGCCGCAAACAGGCAAACCGCGGTGCCAAGGCTGTAGGCGATGGCCAGCGCGATCTTGCGCTCGGGCCGATCAGCCGCGAGCCGGTCGCTGAGCATTCCGCATAGCACCATCCCGGTTCCGCAGATCAGCAGCAGCAGCGCTGCGGCGCGGGCGGCACGATCGACCGGCATGGCGTAATAGCGGCCAAGATAGCTGGGCAGCCAGGCCGGCAGGGCGCCCGCCGCGAACATTTGCAATCCGCTGCCGAGATAGGCCAGCCGGACCGAGCGGCTCGCGACCAGGCTGCGCAGTGCCGGCCCCATCGGTGGGTCCGGAGCTTCCTCCGCTACGCCCGCGAGTTCGCGATTGCGACCCTCGCGCACCACCAGCGGGAACAGGATGCCAAGCGCCAGGCCCGCCAGTCCGATCACGAGAAAGGCCTCGCGCCAGCCGTGGCTCGCGGCGATCTGACCGCCCAGGGCTACACCCAGTACCTGTCCGAAAAGTCCTCCGGCCATGAACGCGGCGGACAGGGTCGCCCGCAGCCGCTGGGGAAAGACACTGACCACCATGGCAATCCCGACACTGCCATAGGCCGCCTCACCGACGCCGACCAAGGCGCGGCCCACCAGCATCTCGCCAAACCCGGAAGCCGCCGCGCAGAGCAGCGTCGCCAGGCTCCACAGGATCGCCATCAGGGTCAGGCTGCGGACCCGGCCCCAACGATCCGCGGCCAGCGACAGCGGGAAAGTCAGCAGCCCGACCATCACCGCGACGATGCCCGAGAGCAGCCCAAGCTGGCTGTCGGTCAGGCTCCATTCGGCCTTGAGCAGCGGGAACACGGCGTTGAGCACCTGGCGCGCCATGTAATCGGAAATCAGCAGGCCAAAGCACAACGCGAAGACCAGCCAGCCATAGGCCGTGGCGCGGGCCGGTCCGTGTTGCCCGGTCAGCCCGCCAGACGGGATCATTGCCATGCCATCGCCAATCGTCCTCGATGTGCCCCGGGACGCGCCAGACGGACCGGAGTCAACTCACGGTCCGCCTGGCGGTCCCCTCCCAGAGGACATGACGCTGCCGCTTCAGGCGGCAACGCGGATGCCTGGCCGGACCGGCGCGCGGTTGGGCAGCCAGCCGTTCTTTTCCAGCGTTTCGTCAACGCTCGAATAGAATTCGCCGATCTTGTAGATCGCCTTGGCCTCGGCTCCGCTCGCGATCGGGCGCCACAGCTCTTCCGAAATCCGCACCATCTTCTCGATCTGCTGGACCGAAGTCGCGCGCTCGCCCTTGCGGCCCCACAGGTTGTCTTCCTGCCCGACCCGGACATGGCAACCCATCGCGATACCCATCGTGCACAGCGGATAGACGTTGCGCATCAGGCCCTCGACCGTGAACACCGCGTTCTGCGGCAGGCGGTTGATGAATTCCATCAGGTTGCGCGGGTTGGGGCCATCGTGCCCGCCGCCGATCGCCACCCAATTGA
>CALCQB010000201.1 GCA_937897535.1 uncultured Novosphingobium sp.
GGCCACGTTCGGACTGCAGCGCGAAGGCGAAGGCGAGCAGGAACCCGGCATTGGCGGCGGCAAAGGCGATCGAGATCGCCAGCCCCAGGCGGAACGGGCGGATCGCGAGCAGCGCCGGATCGAACAGCGCCGCCCGCCGGGACCCGACCCGCCGGGCAACGTGCCGCCAGCCCCAGAGGAACAGCGGCGCAGCGGCAGCAAGGCTTGCCACTTCGCGCCAGCCCCATCCGGCCTCGACGCGGGTCAGCGGCCACAGCATGGCCAGTACCGCCGCGCCGAACAGTGCCATCCCGGCGCTATCGAACCCGGCCGGGTGGGCAGAGCGCCGCTCGGGCAGGAAATACCAGCCCGAAACCAGTGCCAGCAGCCCGACCGGCAGGTTAATCAGGAACACCAGCCGCCATCCCAGCCCGAACAGGTTGGCTTCGATCAGCAGGCCGCCCAGGATCGGCCCGGCGATCGAGGCGAGCCCGCCGACCAGGCCGAACAGCGCCAGTTTCGAGACCCGCTCCAGCGGCGAGAACAGCACCTGCATCAGCGCCATCGCCTGGGGCGACATCAGCGCCCCGGTGGCCCCCTGGAGCAGCCGCGCGGCGACCAGCTCCTCGGCGCTGCGGGCCAGTCCGCAAGCCGCCGAAGCCAGGGTAAACCCGGCGACGCCCCACAGGAACATCCGGCGATAGCCAAAGCTGTCCCCCAGCCGTCCGCCGGCCATCAACAACAAGGCAAAGCTGAGCGCATAGCCCGCGACGATCCACTGGACCGCCTCGGCATTGGCGGAAAAGTCGGCCGAGATCGCGGGAAGCGCGGTGTTGACGATGGTCAGGTCGACGATCTCCAGCACCACGGCGACGATCAGCGTGACCAGCGCGAGGTTCTGCTGGCGCCGGGTCAGGGGTTGCGGTTCGGACACGTCAGAGCTTCCCCTCGCGCAGCATCGAGACCGCCGTCGCACAGGCCCGCGCGGTCAGCGCCATGTAGGTCAGCGAGGGATTCTGGCACGCCGACGAGCTCATCTGCGCGCCATCGGTGACGAACAGGTTGGCCACATCATGGGCCTGGCTCCACTTGTTGAGCACCGAGCTGTGCGGATCATGCCCCATCCGCGCCCCGCCCATCTCGTGGATCGCGGTGCCGCCCGCGCCCGGCTTGTCGAAGCCCATGTTCACCTGGCCGCCGGCCTTGGTCAACATCTCGGCCGCGTCGGCCTTGGCTTGGGCCAGGGCGGCGAGTTCCTCCTGGCCGAACGCGAAATCGATGTTCAGCAGCGGCAGGCCGTTGGCATCGGTCCGTTTGCGATTGAGCGTCAGCCGGTTGCTGGCGCGCGGCACGCAATCGGCGAAGCCGACCAGCACCATCCGCCACATTCCGGGCTTCTGCAGCTTGTCCTTGTAGGCCGCGCCGATCCCGGCCTCGCGCTTGCCGGCAGTCCAGGTGCTTTGCAGCGCGCCGCCCTGGAACGAATAGCCCCGGCTGTGGCCCGCGCCATCCATCGTTTCCATATTGCGATAGCGCGCGACGACCACTCCGGTCGGGCGATTGCCGAAGCTGGTGTGGCCTTCCCACCCCGGCATCAGCGCCATCGCCGAGAGGGTGTTGGCATGATCCATGATGTGGGTGCCGAGCACGCCGCTGCTATTGGCCAGGCCGTTCGGCATCGCCGCGTTGGCCGAATTGAGCAGCACATGGACCGAGTTGAACGCCCCGGCGTTGAGGAACACCAGCCGCGCAGTGGCGCTTTTCCGGGTGCCGCTCTTGCGGTCGATATAGCGGACCCCGGTGGCGCGGCGGGTGGCGGGATCATAGTCGATCGCCTCGACCACAGCATCGGTCGCGACGGTCAGCCGGCCCGTGCTCATTGCTGCGGGCAAGGTGCTCGACTGGGTCGAGAAATAGGCTCCGAACGAACAGCCGCGCGCGCAGATCGAGCGGCTCTGGCAGACCGTGCGGCCGTCCTTGGCCTCGGTCAGGTTGGCGGTCCGGCCCACCGTCAGGCAGCGTTCGGGCCAGTTGTCCTTGAGCACGCCGCGGACATGCCGCTCCACCGCGTTCAGGGCCATTGGCGGCTGGAACTTGCCGTCGGGCAGCTGTGCCAGGCCCTCGGCCACGCCCGACACCCCGATGAATTCCTCGACCTTGTCGTACCACGGGGCGAGGTCGGCATAGCGGATCGGCCAGTCGGTGCCGTGGCCGTCGCGCGCGTTGGCGCCGAAATCATAGTCCGACCAGCGGTAAGTCTGCCGACCCCAGGTCAGCGACCGCCCACCGAGCTGGTACGAGCGGAACCAGTTGAAATCCGTGCCCGGCGCGGTTGAATAGGGGTTTTCGGCGTCGTTGACGAAGTGGCCCTGGGTATATTCGGTGAAATGCCGGTTGAGCATCTGGACCGGATATTCGCGCGCATAGAGCGCGTGATCGCCTTCGCCGCGAAACGGCATGTCCCACGGGGTCTTGGTCTCGGTGGTGTAGTCCTGCTGATGCCGGATCTCGCGCCCGCGTTCGATCATCAGCACCTTGAGCCCCGCTTCGGTCAGTTCCTTGGCCGCCCAGCCCCCGGTGATCCCCGAGCCGACGACAATTGCATCGAAATCCATGATTCTGTCTTTCCTTAACCGAAGTCGACTGCGGTCCAGTCGCTCGAATAGGCGCGCGTCTGGGCGGTTACCGGCAGGTCGGGGTCGTAGCGCCCGGGCACCAGTTCGAAGTTCAATTCCTGCGAGCCCCCGACCTCGGAGGTGTAGTAGCCGGTCAGGATCAGGCCCTTGATCGTGCGCCACGGGTGGTCCTTGACCCCTTCGGCAAAGGCCTCCGCGTCCAGCCCGGTCAGCGCTGCGACGCGCTCGGCAGCGCCTAGCCCGAGGAAATCGCCGCCGCCGCGGGCATCAAGCTCCGCCTCGAGCCAGCGGACATGGTCGAGCGAACCATCGGCGCGGCGGTGGGCCTTCAGCGACTGCGGGGCGGCGGGCGGCACTAGCTTGCGCGCACCTTCCAGCCCATGGGCCAGAGCCAGGATCACGAAGTCTCCAACCCCGAGCTCCCCCGCCCCGGCCGTGCCGGTGCGCGGGATCACCTGCTGGCTCACCTCCTTCAGCAACAGCCGCTGGCGTGCGCTTGGCGCAAGATCAGCCGGCAAGTCGGACAGCTTGAGCGCGGCCAGCGGCAGCCCGATGGCCAGCGCCAGTAGTGTTGCCCCGCCCAGGAAATCGCGCCTGTCCCAGACGCAGGCTTCAGTCTCGCTCATCACCTTGGACCTCTCGCTTCGCGGGCTCTTGCCGCGCGTTCAAAATCGCAGTATCAGAATACAAATTCTATTTCTAGAGGAGAGATGCGATGCTGAAATGGTCACGCCAGCTGGACTATGGCCAGCCCGCCCCGGATTTCGCGTTGCCCGATACCGCTGGGACGATCCGCAGCCTTGGGGAATTCGATTCGCCCGCGCTGCTGATCGCCTTCATCTGCAATCACTGTCCGGTCGTCTTGCACATGCTGGACGGACTGTGCGACCTCGCCCGCGAATATGCCGACAAAGGCCTGCAGGTGGTCGCGATATCTTCCAACGACCCGGCTGAGTTCGCCGAGGACGACTACGCCCATATGCAGGCGTTCGCCCGCGACCGTGCCTTGCCGTTCCCCTACCTCTACGATGAAAGCCAGGACGTTGCGCTGGCCTATAACGCGATCTGCACCCCGGATTTCTTCCTCTACGGACCGGACCGGACGCTGTTCTATGCCGGTCAGTTCGACGCGAGCCGCCCCAAGCTGCCGCATCCGCCGGTCCCCGGTGCGCCGGTGCAGCGAACCGATCTGCCGGTAACGGGTGACGACATGCGCCGCCTGGCTGCCACCGTCGCCCTGGAAGAACGACAGCGGCGTGCCATCGGCCGCCTGCTCCGCATGTCGCCCATCACTGCCGAACCAGGCCACCAGCATGGCGCGGTCGGGCGCATCGGCGGTGAACAGCGGTGCG
>CALCQB010000202.1 GCA_937897535.1 uncultured Novosphingobium sp.
CGGCCTGATGGCCACGTTGCAGTTCAAGCCGAGCGATTTCTACGAAACGACAATCGACTTGTTCTATTCGAAGTTCAAGAAGACCGAAATCAAGACCGGCATGGAGTTCGGCACCACCTGGGGCAGCGTCGCCAACAGCCTCGGCGCACTGCTGGTCTATCTGCTGCTGTATGGCCATTGGGGATTTCCGGAGTGGGATCGAGACACACCAGATTGCCCACGCCTTCGCCGTGCTCGGGATCCTGGCGGTCAACGTCGTCAGCTTTGCTGCTGCGCCTTCGGCCAACTATTCGCCCGATCTGCCCCGGCCCGGCAGCGCCGCCGATCACTGGGCCTATCTTGGCACGCTGGTGCTGTTCGAAGGCAAGATGCGCGCGCTGTTCTCGATCCTGTTCGGGGCGAGCTTGGTGCTGTTCGTCGAGCGCGCCGACGCGGCCGAACGCGACGGCGAGGCGCTGCAGCTGCGCCGGCTGGGCTGGCTCGCCGGGTTCGGACTGCTGCATTACCTGCTGCTGTGGCAGGGCGACATCCTGTTCCTCTATGCGGTGGTCGGCGGGATTGCACTGTTCATGCGCCGCGCGCCGCCGGTCGCGCTGATAGCGTCGGCGCTGTTCCTGTTCTCGATCTGGCAGGGCTGGAACTGGTATCAGTGGCAGGGGCCGGTCCAGGCCGAGGTCGCAGTGGCCGCCGGTACCGCCACCCCCCAGCAAGCCAAATACCACGCCGGAAATCTGGCCTACTTTCGCACCGACGATGCCACCGAACTGGCCGCGGTTCGTCAGGGCTGGCCCGGCCTGGTCAGCTACAAACTACGCGAAAAGTGGTACATGCCGCTGATCGGGTTGCTTTACGTCAGCGGCGAGACGCTGACCTACTTCCTGTTCGGAATCGCGCTGTTCCAGACCGGGTTCTTCTCGGGTGGATGGTCGAGGCGGCAGACCTTGGCCTTGGCATTGGGCGGAATCGGACTCGGCGGCGCGGCAACGCTCGGCTTCGCGGCGTGGGCGGCGGGCGCACACTATCCCGAAATCGCGTTGCGTTATGCAATAAGCTACGGGTTGAGCTTTGCTCATCTGGCGATGGCGCTAGGCTATGCCGCGCTGCTCGTGCAACTCACTCCGCGCCTGCTCGCGACCGGAATTGGCGAGCGCTTGTCCGCCGCCGGGCGGATGGCGTTCAGCAACTACCTCGGCACCAGCCTGGTGATGACCGCGCTGTTCTATGGCTGGGGCCTCGGCCTGGCCGGACGCGATGGCCACGCCGCGCTGACCGGCTTCGTGGCGCTCGGCTGGGTGCTGATGCTGGCGTGGAGCAAGCCATGGCTGGCGAGATACCGGCAAGGTCCACTCGAATGGCTGTGGCGCAGTCTGACCGAGGGCCGGCGGCTGCCATTTCGTCTGTAGTTGCTATTGCGAGCGATTCGCATTACAAGACAGGCGACTCACCGGAGCTGCCGCATGTACATCTGCGTCTGCAATGCGATCCGCGAATGCGAACTGCGCGAGGCCGCGCGCCAGGTGGCTGGCGATGTCGACGCGGTCTATGCCTCGCTCGGCAAGACCCCGCAGTGCGGCCAGTGCCTGGATGATGCGACGCTGATCCTCATCGACGAGCGCGAAAAATCGCGCGGGCCGCGCCTGCTGCCCGCCAGCTGACTTGCCCGCCGCCGCGCCCGCGCGCATAGTGCACCGGCACAGGAGGCGATCATGCAAGGCGATCCCCAGGTCATCGATTTTCTCAACAAGGCGCTGCTCAACGAGCTGACCGCGATCAACCAGTACTGGCTGCACTACCGGATGCTCGACAACTGGGGCGTGAAGAAGCTCGCCGAGTACGAGCGTCACGAATCGATCGACGAGATGAAGCACGCCGACAAGCTGGCGGATCGAATCCTGTTCCTTGAGGGCCTGCCCAATTTCCAGGCGATCGGCCGGCTGCACGTCGGCGAGAACGTCGAGGAAATCCTCAAGGCCGACTTCGCCACCGAGCACGAGGCGATCCCCCTGCTGCGCGAGGCGGTGGCGCACTGCGAAGCCGTCCGCGACTACGTCAGCCGCGACCTGTTCGCCGAAATCCTCAGCAACGAGGAAGAACACGTCGACTTCCTCGAACAGCAGTTCGAAATGATCGCGCGGATGGGCCTGCCCAACTACATCCAGCTGCAAAGCACGGCGGCGGGGAGCTAAATCAAACGCTTGGCGCCTGTGTCCGATTCGCCAGCCGCCGGATCGGTTATCCGGCTATCATGCCGCACGGTATCCGCTCCGCCACCCGCACTTTCCTGCCGCTGCTGATCGCGGTCGCGCTGATGGTGCTGGTGGGCGCCGGATGGGCTGCGCCGTTCTGAGCCGCTTCTTGCGCGGGTTCTTCGGCTGCACAGCCTCAAATTGATCCGGTATCCCTCACAGCTGGCCGTCAGCAGCGCAAGCCGACTGACGCCCGCACCAGAACCCGTACATATGTTGAAACAACAGCGGGTTTTCGCGCTCAAGCGTGCGCCAAACAGCGAAATCACGGCGCAATGGATCGTGCGGAAAGCGCTTTCGATGGTCTTTGGGCGAAATCGGAAGCGGGAGGTTGAAGGACAGCAGCCGCAGTCCAAGTCCGGCGATCCCGCGTTCAATGCGGGGAATGTCAAAAAGGTCCTCGTGGGCGTTGAACAGCAAGTCCTTGATCCCGCCTAGCGTGAAAAAGTCGCCATTGGTCATGCGCTGCGGTGCCTGTGCGATCAGGCGCGACCGAGCCGCCCGCAGGACGTTATCATCGATCGGCTGCTCGACAAGATCGGCCAGCTTGCCACGCAATCCCTGCAATCCCAGCCGTGAGATCCGGCTGTAGACCATGATCTGCATGATGCCATCGTCGGCCAGTGCGCCGACCAATGCCGCCCAGCCCTCTTCCGGCCGGGCAAGATGATGCAGCACTCCGCTGCAAACGATGACGTCGAAGCGCGTGTTCAGTTTGGAAACCTGATGAAGGTCGAGCAGTTCGAAACGAATGTTGTCATAGCCAAGGCGCGCGCAGCGGGTCCGGGCAAATTCAAGCGACACGGAACTGATATCGATTGCCGTGATTTCAGCGGCCGGAAATCGATTCGCCCAGATAGCCGCCTCGTGGCCGGTGCCGCAGCCTGCGATCAACAGGCGGGTCGGCTCGCGCGCCAGCGGCGCTCCGTCCGGATCAACGGACTTTGCCAGTTGGCCAAGCGCTGCGGACGGCCTGGCAGTGATGCGTGACCACACCGGATAAGGCCACTGGCGGTATTGCGCAGCGACGGCGTCAGCGCCGCCGCAAATGGCTTCGTTCACCGGCATCGGATAGGTCGAACCGATCGCTTCGGGTACGCCATTGGCCAATCGCCCGGCTTCTTCTGCCGCAACCGGCCAGGCCCCTCCGTTCAACTGCCGTTGCCGCCTGAGCGCGGCAACCGTCAGGGGAAATCTCTCCCAGGCCCCGGAAGACAACAGCCAGCGCCGCATCGCTGTCAGTGCAAGTTCGGCAGCGAGAACCGTCACCGGCGCTTGCTCAAGAAGATCGCGGGCGAAATCATCGCGCTCGATCCAGGCAGCCAATGCTGCGGTGCCGCAGTCGATCGACACATGTCCTGCAGCGCCAAGGGTCAGCCAGGCGCTCGCGGCGATGGCGTCGGGTGACACCAAAGGATCACAAACCAGGCGATGCAACAAGCCTTCCCGCCCCGGCAGCGCGCACGGGTAGGTCTGTAACACCATCGCAAGGCGATATTTGGCGGCCAGATCGTCTGGCGCATGATCGACACCTCGCAGCGCCGCGTCGATCATTTGCTGAACGGATTCTTCGGGCTTCTCAACATCAGCCGGACCGGGACCGCATCGAACCCAAGATCGCGGCGCAGCGAGTTGGTCAGGTAGCGCTGGTAGCTGGTCGGCAGCTGATCGAGCCGGGTCCCGAACAGCACGAAGCCGGGCGGGCGGGTCTTGGCCTGGGTGATGTAGCGCAGTTTGATCCGCCTTCCGCCGGGCGCGGGCGGCGGGTTCTTTTCGAGCGCTTCGTCGAACCACTTGTTGAGCAGCGCGGTCGGCACCCGCTTCGACCAGGCGGCGCGGATTTCGAACGCGGACTTGATCAGCGTATCGAGCCCCCGGCCGGTCCGGGCCGAAACCGTCAGCACCGGCAGCCCCTTGACCTGGCTCAGCCCATCCTCGAGCGCGCCCTTGATCCCGTTGAACAGCGTCGAGGCGTCTTCCTCGGCGTCCTTGCCGGCAATGTCCCACTTGTTGATCGCGATGATCAACGCGCGGCCTTCCTCGAGCACCATCGAGGCAATCTTGAGGTCCTGGTGTTCCAGCCCGCGGGTGGCGTCGAGCAGCAGCACCACCACCTCGGCGAAATCGACCGCGTGGCGCGCGTCAGCCACCGCCAGCTTTTCAAGCTTGTCGATGACCTGCGCCTTCTTGCGCATCCCGGCGGTATCGATCAGCCGGACCGGGCGTTTCTCGCCGCTGTCAGGGTCGGTCCATTCCCAGTCGATCGAGATCGAATCGCGGGTGATTCCGGCCTCGGGCCCGGTCAGCAGCCGGTCTTCCTTGAGGAAGGCGTTGATCAGGGTCGACTTGCCGGCATTGGGCCGGCCGACGATCGCCAGCTTGAGCGGCGCCTTGTTGAGCGCTTCCTCGTCCTCTTCGTCGAACGGTTCGAACTCGTCGGCTTCGGGTTGCTTGGGTTCGAGCAGCGGCAGCAGCGCCTCGAACAGATCGGCCATCCCGGTGCCGTGCTCGGCCGAGAACGGGATCGGCTCGTCGAAGCCCAATGAGAACGCCTCATAGACCCCGTGGTCGCCGGACTTGCCCTCGGCCTTGTTGGCGATCAGCACCACCGGGACCGAGCTTTCGCGCAGGTAACGGCCGATTTCCTCGTCGAGCGGGGTCAGCCCGGCGCGCGCATCGATCACGAACAGCGCCACGTCGGCGCCGACCAGCGACGCCTCGGTCTGCTGGCGCATCCGGCCGGGCAGACTGGAGGGATCCTCGTCCTCCCACCCGGCGGTGTCGACAATCGTGAAATCGAGCCCGAGCAGGTGCGCCTCGCCGAACCGGCGGTCGCGGGTCACCCCCGGCTGGTCGTCGACCAGCGCGAGCCGCTTGCCGACCAGCCGGTTCCACAGCGTGGATTTGCCGACATTGGGACGGCCGATAATGATAACCTGAGGGAGCGCCATGTTTGCGCCCCTGCGCCGGACGGCAATTTTTTGCAAGTTCTGCGACAAATCCTTGCCGCGCCGTTAACCATACTGCGCAGGCCCGCCCTAACCAAGAGCGGGCAGAACGGCGGCATGATCTTCCGCCCGCTCCTGCTTGCCGCTGCATTTGCGACCCTGGCCGCCGCCCCGGCTGCGGCCAAGATGACCTTGCCCGACCGGACCGAGGTCGATGCCGCAGACCGGCCCGAACTGCCACCTTACCTGCAATGCGTGCCCTATGCCCGCCAGGTCACCGGGATCCGGATCTATGGCGACGCCCACACCTGGTGGGGCCAGGCCGAGGGACGCTATGCCCGCGGGTTCAAGCCCCGGGTCGGCGCGGTCCTGGCGCTCAAACCCAGCGGCGGATCGACCCTCGGCCATGTCGCGGCGGTCAGCCGGATCGTCGACCAGCGCACGATCCTGATCCGCCATTCCAACTGGAGCCCGATCAACGGCCGCCGCGGCCAGATCGAAGACAACGTCAAGGTCGTCGATGTGTCCGACGCCGGTGACTGGAGCGAAGTGCGGGTCTGGTACGCGCCGTTGCAGGCGCTCGGCGGCTCGCACTGGCCGGTGCAGGGATTCATCTATCCAGCCGCACCCAAAAAGGGCGAGAAATTACTGCGCGATGCGGGCAAGCCGACCCAGGCCGCGCCGAGCCGCGACCCGATCGGCGACATCATCAAGCGCAAGATGCGGTGGTGATCCTCCCCGCGCCGGGGCGGACTTAAAGCTTCGCTACCGGCGCGCCTTCGCCGAGATCTTCGTACCAGGCTTCGACCGGTCCGCTCAGCTTGAGCGTCAGCGGCTGGCCCTTGCGGTCCATGGTCTTGCCGGCCTGGACCCGGACCCAGCCTTCGGAAATGCAGTATTCCTCGACATTGGTGCGGACCACGCCCTTGAAGCGGATGCCGATGCCGCGCATCAGCTTGTCCTCGTCGAAAAATTCGCTGCGCGGATTGATCGCGATGCGGTCGGGCGGCACGTCCCCGGTGGCCGGGACAGCGGCGGTGGTTTCTTCGGTCATGGCCAGCGCACTAGCCAGCTTTCTGCCCTTGTCAATTCGCCCGCGCCGCACTAATGGCGCGCACTTCATGGAAGTGGGCGCGTAGCTCAGCGGTAGAGCACACCCTTCACACGGGTGGGGTCGCAGGTTCAATCCCTGCCGCGCCCACCATTTTCTGAAAGCCTCAAACGCCGGCGCGGGCATCCGCCCGCTTGGCTTACGCGCCGAGAGGCGCGTGGGTCAGAGTGCGTTCTTGCGCGCATGTTAGAGTGCGCCACGATCGCCGAACAGGTAACGGGCCGAGAACTGGAACTGTCGGGGCGGCGCCGCCGAGAACAGATACACCGGATCGCCCGGGCGACCGAACTGTGTGCGACTGCCACCGCCGCCGATGCCATTCGCATAGCCACCCCACGCCAGCGAATTGAGCAGGTTGAACACGTCGGCCCGCAGTTCGAGCCCACGCAGCGCCGCGACGCGCGGCCGATACGCGGCACTCGCGCCCACCGTGACGAAGCCCGCAAAGACGAAAGCCGCGCCAGCTCCGGTCGTCACCGAGCCGGTAGCGACCCTCGAAGTCGTCGAAGCGGAGCCTGAGGTGCTGCCTGAAGCACAGTCGGAACCCGTCGAGGAAACCGAGATCGACACCAGCGATCCGGTGAAACTCCGCGCCGAGCTTCAGGATTACCTGAAGCAGCGCATCGTCGAACAGGGCTGCGTGGTCAGCGAACACGCGCCGGGCCGCCGCGCCACTGCCAAGGACTTCCCGCGCCGCAACCGCATCATCTCCGGCCTGTCGCGCGCCGTGGTCGTCGTGGAGGCCGAAATCCGCTCCGGCTCGCTGATCACGGCCCGTCTGGCCGCCGAACAGGGCCGCGAGGTCCTGGCCGTGCCCGGATCGCCGCTCGATCCCAGGGCAGATCGGAAGAGCG
>CALCQB010000203.1 GCA_937897535.1 uncultured Novosphingobium sp.
TGGTAGAGCATCGGTCTCCAAAACCGAGGGCCGTGGGTTCGAGTCCCTCCACTCCTGCCAGCATTTCACCATTTCAGCTCGATTGCCGCGATGCCCGATGACGCTTCCCCAGTGCCGTCCAGCCCGCCGCAAGTGAAACCGCGCGGCTGGTTCCGCGCGGAACCTTCGCCGACCGAGTTCCTGTGGCTCGGGCTGTTCCTGGCGTTGCTTTCGGCCTTGCCGGTGCTGGTCTCGACCTATCCGCAAATGGTCGACTATCCCGCCCATCTGGCGCGGATGCACATCATGCTGACACGCGATCAGAGCCCGTACCTGCAGGAGTATTACGGCTTCCAGTGGCGCTGGATGGGCAACCTCGGGGCCGATATCCTGGTCTGGCCGCTGACCCAGGTGGTTTCGCTGGAAATGGCCGGGCGAATCATGGCCGGGCTGATCCCGCCGCTGACCGGTCTGTCGATCCTGGCGGCGGAATGGGCGGTGCGGCGGCGGATCGGGATGGCCTCGATGCTGGCTTTTGCGTTCGTCTGGTCGCCTTCGGCGCTGCTTGGGTTCCTCAACTTCGGACTGGCCCAGGCCGCCGCGCTGCTCGCCTTCGCGCTGTGGGTGCTGCTGGATGATACCGCTTGGGGCAAGCGCTGGCGCGCGCCGCTGTTCATTCCGATCGGCTTTTTCGTCTGGCTCGGCCACGTCTCCGGCTGGGGGATCCTGGGGATCATGGTGTTCGGCTACGAATGGTCGAAGGACAAGTCGTGGCGGGCGTTCGTCGCCCCCTGGCCGCTGTTCTTCCCGTTCCTGACCCTGGTGCTGGGCGATAATCCGGGCAAGCCGCCCTCCTATGGCCCGGCCCCGCAGCTCTACAAATGGGCGATCTGGAAGCAGGCGATGCGCGGCACCTTCCAGTGGGTCGATTACGGCATGACCATCGCCATCGGGCTGCTGATGCTGGGCTCGCTGTTCTTCAAGAAGTGGGACGGCAAGCTCGGCTGGGCAGCGGTGATCATGCTGGTGTCCTCGCTGGTCCTGCCGCGTCACATCTTTGGCGGCGATCTGGTCGATGCGCGGATGATCTCGGCCGGGCTGATGGTCGGCTGCCTGACCCTGTCGTGGCGGTCGCCGCGCTGGCTGGTCCTGCTGGTCCCGGCGGTGTTCCTGTTCCGCCTGGGCTATACCACGATCGACTGGAGCCGCGATTCGCGCGAGACCGCCGAGGCGCTGACCGCGCTCGATGGGCTGCCCAGAGGGGCAAAGGTGGCGAGCTATGTCGTGACCGAACGCAGCGAATGGGGATTCAACGGCAAGGAGCATATCTGCGGCTATGCGGTGGTCCGGCTCGACGCCTTCACCAACTGCAATTTCGCGCTGCCCGGCATCCACATGATGACGATCAACGGCGGCGGGCCGTTCTTCCGCGATCCGTTCCACCGGCTCAATCACCGGGCCGGCCGCAAGATCGACATCTCCGACTACAACCCGGCGCAGCATACCGATTACCTGTGGTACGTCGGCCAGACCTGGCCGGTGAAGATCCCGGCCGGCTATGTCGTCGAAAAAAGCGGACGGACCTGGTTTCTGGCACGGCTTGCAAAACCGCGCCCGCATAGCTAAGTGCGCAATCGTCATCCGACATCGGAGAACAGCGTCGCCCCTCCCGGCCACTTAGGCCGGGGCGGCGCTGACCCCTTGGCGGAAGGCGCGATTGAAGTTCAGCAAGGCGAGTGAGCAGATCATGGCCAAGTTCAACCCCGGCGAATTCATGCGCCAGGTCCAGGCAGAAGCCCGCAAGGTAGTGTGGCCGAGCCGTCAGGAAACCGTGACGACCGCGATCTTCGTGGGGATCATGATGGTGATCCTTGCCCTGTTCTTCCTCGGTATCGATTCGATCTTCGGCAAGATCGTCCAGTTCCTCCTGTCGCTGGCCTGATCGGCCCGGCACGCAGCATAGAGATAGTTCATGGCTCGCTGGTACATCATCCACGCCTACTCCGGCTTCGAGAACAAGGTGCGGGATCAGATCCTCGCCGATGCCGAACGGCTGGGGCTTGAAGCCCTGGTCGAAGCGGTCGAAGTGCCGCACGAAACCATCACCGAGGTCAAGCGCGGCAAGAAGGTCCAGGTCGAACGCAAGACCATGCCGGGTTATGTCCTGGCCAAGCTCGGCCTGAACGACGACGTCTACCATCTGGTCAAGAATACCCCCAAGGTCACCGGCTTCCTCGGCCCCAACGGCAAGCCGCAGCCGATCACCGACCGTGAGGCCGCCCGCTATTTCGGCGCGCGCGACGCCGCCGCGGCCGAGCCCAAGAAGCACGTTTCGGTCGATTACGAGATCGGCGATGCGGTCAAGGTGCTCGACGGCCCGTTCAGCACCTTCACCGGCGTGGTCGAGGAGCTCGACTTCGACAAGAACCGGGTCAAGGTCTCGGTCTCGATCTTCGGCCGCGCGACCCCGGTCGAGCTGGACTTCGAACAGGTCGAACTGGTCAAGTAAG
>CALCQB010000204.1 GCA_937897535.1 uncultured Novosphingobium sp.
GGGCCGCGCTCGAAGAGGCGTGGCTCCATAACTGCTGATGAGGCCCAAGCCGCCCGGCCGGATACGGGTTCCTCGAAGCGCTTGCAGCGCAGCCCTCAGGTTGGCTGGGCCGGGTCCGGGTCTTCTTCCTTCTTCTCCAGGTGCTCGGTGATGGCTTCCACGCCCTTGTAGCCCGCGATCGCTTCGCCGCCATGCCGGTGCAGACGTGACTGGCGCGGGGCCGCGGGCATGAGCGCGACGGCCCCGGGCAAGTATGGTGCGGCCGGCACCCGTGACGCCGAGCGCCCAGACGAACCCGTCGGTGAGACCGGACAGGTCCAGGCGCGCGACAGCCTCGGCATGGCGGGCCAGTGGGGCGCCTTCCGCGATCCGGCGGTGCCGCGCTGCTATGCCATCGCCAAGGCCGAACCTTCGACCATGCGGCGCGATTACCAGCCCTATGCCGATGTCGCCTTCTGGCCGCGGGCGCAGGTGCGCGGGCAAGTCCATTTCCGCCTGTCACGCAAGGTCCAGCCCGGCGCGCCGATCAGCCTGTCGATCGGCGGGCAGCGGATCGCGCTCACCGGCGGCGGCGGCGATGCCTGGGCAGCGGACAAGCGCGGCGACGCCGCGATCATCGCGGCGATGCGCTCCGCCGGGCAGATGACCGTCAACGCCCGCGACGCCAGCGGCTGGGGCTTCTCCAACAGCTACACGCTGGAGGGTGCCGCGACGGCGCTGGACGCCGCCACGCTCGGCTGCGCGCAGTTGCGGTAGCTTTTCCGTCGCCCACCCCCTATATCGCGCCGCCTATGGCCGACACCGCACTCATGCCGATCCCGGGACAGTTCGATCCCGTCCCCACCCCGCGCGAGGTTACCCCGCGCGCCGATGGCCGCGTCGATTTGATCGGCTTGCCCAAAGCGCGGATCGCCGAACTGTTCGAAGCGGCCGGGCTCGATGCCAAGGCGGCCAAGCTGCGGGCCAAGCAGGTGTTCCACTGGCTCTATCATCGCGGCGTGACCGAATTCGATGGCATGACCGATATCGCCAAGACCATGCGGCCGTGGCTGACGCAGCGGTTCGTGATCGGACGTCCGCAGATCGTCGAGGCCCAGCATTCGAGCGACGGCACCCGCAAGTGGCTGCTCAAGACCGATGACGACCAGGAATACGAGATGGTCTTCATCCCCGACGCGGATCGCGGCACGCTGTGCGTTTCCAGCCAGGTCGGCTGCACGCTCAACTGCCGGTTCTGCCACACCGGCACGATGCGGCTGGTCCGCAACCTGACCCCGGGCGAGATCGTCGGGCAGGTCATGCTGGCACGCGATGCGCTGGGCGAATGGCCCCGCGCCGGGCAGGCCGATCTGTCCGCATTGGGCGACGATCTGGTTGACGACGACGGCGGCTATTCCGCCGATGGCCGGCTGCTGACCAATATCGTGATGATGGGCATGGGCGAGCCGCTGTATAATTTCGACAACGTCCGCGATGCGCTCAAGCTGGTGATGGACGGCGATGGGCTGGCCCTGTCCAAGCGCCGGATCACCCTTTCGACCAGCGGCGTGGTGCCGATGATGGCTCGCGCCGGGGCGGAAATCGGCGTGAATCTCGCCGTATCGCTCCACGCCACCAACAAGGATGTGCGCGACGAGATCGTGCCGATCAACCGCAAGTACGGGCTGGAGGAATTGCTGCAGGCCTGCGCCGATTATCCCGGGGCGAGTAACGCCCGGCGGATCACCTTCGAATACGTGATGCTGAAGGACAAGAACGACAGCGACGCCGACGCGCGCGAACTGGTCCGGCTGATCAAGCAGTACAAGCTGCCGGCCAAGGTCAACCTGATCCCGTTCAACCCCTGGCCGGGCGCGATCTATGAATGCTCGACGCCCGAGCGGATCAAGCGCTTTTCCGAGATCGTGTTCGAAGCCGGGATCAGCGCGCCGGTCCGCACCCCGCGCGGGCGCGACATCGATGCGGCCTGCGGGCAATTGGCGGGCGAAGTCCAAGACCGTACGCGTTTAAGCGAACAAATGGCCTTGAAACGATCGA
>CALCQB010000205.1 GCA_937897535.1 uncultured Novosphingobium sp.
CGCCCGGTTTGAATACCGCCAGGCGGCGACCGGGTTTAAAGTTTTCGTAAAGGAAGTTGACGTTGATCCGCGGAGTGGCGAGGTGCGTTTTGAAGTCACCGGAAACGACTACCGGGAGCGCGGCAAGCTGCTTGGCTGGCGCGCAACTTTAACCCAGGGCGGGCATCCGGTCGGGACACGCAAATCCTATCTCTGGGACTGATCACGGACCCTCTGCCAACAACTCCATTCCATTACCGACATGAAAATCAGACTGATCAGCTGCCTCGCTCTTCTGTTCGCCCTCCATCCGCTGGCTGTGACCACGGCTTCGGCCGCGAATAACGGCATCGTCGTGGTAGTCAACGGCCGGCCGATCCTTAAATCCGAGGTCGATGACCGGATGAAGGAGGTGCAGTTCGCCATCATGCGTCAGGCAACCAGCCAGGAGCAAATGAAGGCAGAAATTGAAAAGGTGCGGGCCAAAGTCGTTGATTCCCTGATTGATCAGGAACTGGTGCTCAACGAATTTCAGCCCTTCGCCGCCACTGCCGCGCGGGTGTAGTCCAGTCCCTTGGCCGATGGGTCCATGCCCGAAAACGAAGTGACCTTCGCCCGTTCGTAGAACGGCTGGTTGATCCCTCCCCCACACCCGATCTCGAACACCTTGCCGCTGGCAAGCGGGACAACCTTTTCGCGCAGCGCGGCGATGGCCGGGGACGAGCAGGCGCATTGGATAAAGCGCGGCACCACATGTTCATCATACCAGTTCGCAAAGCCCACAGTTTGTCCCTTCCCCGCCATTCCATCGGTGGGCATCATGACACAGCATTTGCCGAGGGGAAGAGCGAATGCGGGCATGTTGCAAGCCGGATTAGCCGCGACCCTGTTCGAAATCGCGCAAAGGAGCAGATCAGCATCGTCCCTTTATCGGGCATATCGGCAATCTTGTTTGATACCAGCCCGCCTAGCAGTTAGGATAGCTTCGCCATGTCCGACCTCCAGGAAAAAACCGCGCTCCTCGATGCCTTGACTGCCAAGCAGCGCGAAGTGCTGGCGATGGTCGCAGAAGGGTTGACCAGCAAGGAAATCGCTCGAAAACTGGGCGTTTCCGAGAGCGCGGTCAACCAACGGATCGAGGTTGTCCGGCAGCGGATGGGGGGTAATTCGCGGGCCAGTATTGCCCGGCTCTACCGCGATACCAACACCCTGATGATCACCATTCCGACCAGTAAGTCTCTTACAGGTAATGCAATCCAGCTTCAGGCCATGGGGGAGTTCGATCAGCAATGGTCAGCGGAGGGTGCCGAAGACTTGAAGGCGCCTGCTGACGAGGCCAACGGCGAGTTGCAACCCTCCACCCTTTCCCCCTGGCTGCTCGGCCCCCAGGCCAAATGGAACCGAGCGGCCGTGATCGTTGGGTTGGCTATCGGCGTTCTGGCCGTGGCTGTGCTGATACTGACGGTCGGGCAAAGCCTGACGCAGCTGTTCCAGGCGCTGAACTAGGTCCCGGCGCCATGGGAGCCGATCCGTTTCACGCCGCAGTTGCGGTCATCCTGATCCTGACGCTGATCGCCGCGATCGCCTTCAAAGCCCACGCCTGCGAAGATTGCACCCTGGCCATGCTGCCGCTGGCCGGATGCTGGCTTGCGCTCGAATGGCGCCTGCATCCGGATTTTCGGGAGACCATACTCCTCCTGACCGAACTGGTTACGTTCGGCTTGCTGGTGCGCCTTGCATTGCGGTTCGATCGCCGGTTTCCGCTGTTGATGGCGGCTTTCGCATTGATCGCGGTCATGTCCGGCGTTCTTGCCATGTCCGGGCTCGGGCTTGAGGACTGGCAGCATCGTTTGATCGCGAACTGGGCCTGGTCGGGCGCTACCTTGGCGCTGATCGGCGGGCTGGCGCGCCATGTGCCACACTATCGCAGCGCTCCAAACGGCAAGCGATTGCGATAGCATCCGCGATCCGATAGCCTGCGTTCGCGATAAGGGAGCAGCATGACCAGCCACGCCCACTCGATATCCAGGCTGACCAGCAAGCAGCGCGATGTTCTTGCCCTGGTTGCGGACAACCGCACCAGCAAGGAGATTGCGGTCAAGCTGGGGATTTCGGAAAGCGCCGTCAACCAACGGATCGAAATGGTCCGGGCCCGCCTCGGCGGGCTCCCGCGCGGCGAGCTGGCCCGCCTCTACCGGCTGGAATTCGGGGGAGATCCGGCAAGTTCAAACGATGAAACGCCGACATGGCAAAAAATGCACCTTCCCCGCAAGCTAACAATCGATACCGACGTCATCGCGGAGAGTATCCCTCCAACCCGGTCCGGAGGGTCGCTCCAGAACGGAACAGCTGACGGGGATGGGTCGCAACTAGCCGCAATTTTCTTCCAATCGGACGAGAACTGGCTGTGGCGCGAGAATCGCGCCACAGCCTTTGTCCGGTTCGTGGTGATATCTGCGATTGTCGTCGCCGCGCTGCTGATTGCCGCCGTGGTAACCAGCGCGCTGGGCCCGGTTGGCGGCTAATGTCAATTTTCCCTTCCGGACCGCTTGCCCCGCCGCGCTGAATCGGTAAGGAAGGCCGCAAAGCAGGGCCGCTGGCCCGCAGCCGACAGGAACCGCAATGGCAAGCTTCACTCTTCCCGCCAACAGCAAGATCAGCGGACAGGGAACGCACCACAAGGCAGAGGGTGCGGCGCGGGTGAAGAAGTTCACGGTCTATCGCTATGATCCCGACAGCGGCCAGAACCCGCATTACGACGTGTTCGAGCTCGACCTCGACAAGTGCGGCCCGATGGTTCTCGACGCGCTGATCAAGATCAAGTCGGAGATGGACCCCGGACTGACCTTTCGCCGGTCCTGCCGCGAAGGGATCTGCGGGTCCTGCGCGATGAACATGAATGGTCGCAACGGCCTCGCCTGCACGACCGCGATCGAAGACTTGCCCGGCGACATCCGGATCACCCCGCTGCCGGCGATGGAAGTGGTCAAGGACCTGGTGCCCGACTTCACCCATTTCTATGCCCAATACGCCTCGATCCGGCCGTGGCTGCAGACCGTCAGCACCACGCCCTCGGGCAAGGAACGGCTGCAAAGCCCCGAACAACGCGAAAAGCTCGATGGCTTGTACGAGTGCATCCTGTGCGCCTGCTGCTCGACTTCGTGCCCGAGCTACTGGTGGAACTCGGACAAGTTCCTTGGCCCGGCGATCCTGCTGCAGGCCTACCGCTGGCTGGCCGACAGCCGCGACGAGATGACCGGTGAGCGGCTCGATGAGCTGGAAGACCCGTTCCGGCTCTATCGCTGCCACACGATCATGAACTGCGCCA
>CALCQB010000206.1 GCA_937897535.1 uncultured Novosphingobium sp.
TCGCGGGTGGTGCCGGCGATTGGGGTGGCAATGGCCGCCTCCGCCTCAACCAAGACATTGAAAAGGGTGCTTTTCCCCGCATTTGGCGGACCCGCCACCACCACCCGGAAGCCTTCCTTGAGCAGTTCCGCGCGGGGCCGATCGAGCCAGGTCTTGATCGCTTTGGCCAGCACCTCGATCTTGACGGCGAAATCGACCGGAAGGGTGGCGACGTCATCCTCGTCACCAAAATCGAGCACCGCCTCGACCGCCGCCGAGAGCCCGAGCAGTTGATCGCGCCAGCTGCGGACTTCGTGGGAGAAGGCTCCGCCGGCCATGGCCATCGCCGAAAGCCGCTGGAGCTCGGTCTCAGCCTCGAGCAGGTCGGCCAGCCCCTCGGCCTCGGCCAGGTCGATCTTGCCGTTGAGGAAGGCCCGCCGGGTAAATTCGCCGGGCTTGGCCCGGCGCAATCCGGGAATCGCCGCCAGCGCGGTTTCGACCGCCGCGATCACCGCACGGCCGCCATGGCACTGCAGTTCGGCGGTATCCTCGCCGGTTTCGGTCCCGGGCCCCGGCAGCCACAGCACCAATGCCTCGTCGATCACCGCGCCTTGCCGGTCCCGCAGCCGGGCCAGCGCGGCGCGGCGCGGAGCGGGCACGCGCCCGGCCAGATCGAGCAAGGCATCGCGTGCTTTCGGCCCAGAAACCCGCACCACCCCGATCGCTGCCGGAGGGGCGCCGCTGGACAAGGCGAAGATCGTATCGGTCATGGCAGTGGTCTAGCAGGTCCTCACCCCCGGGCGAGGATCAATCGTCCTTTTTCTTCCCCGCCCCGGCGGCAAAGGCGCTGCCGCTTTCCATGAACTGCTGGAACAGTTTGAGCCCGACCTGGCCCATCGGCGCGATATTCTTGGCGAAATCCTGGACCTGATCGACCGAACCGGCCCCCTTCATCGCCTTGGCGATCATATCGACATAGACCCCGTTGGCCTTGCTCACATCGGGCAGGCCCAGAAAGGACCGGGCCTCTTCCGGGGTGCATTCGATCTCGACATGGACTTTCATGGCTAACTCCTCAGCAGCACCCGTTCTTCCCTTGGGCCAAGCTGGCATAGCCCCTTCACAAAGTCCAATGCCGCCTTAGGGTGGCGCACAAAGCCAAGTTGGAGAGCTAACGATGTCCGAGACCGTCCAGATCCCCTCGCTCAAGCACGACGGCACCATCCCGGCCTATGTCGCAAGGCCCAGCGGCGCGGCCAAAGCGGCGATCATCGTCATTCCGGAAATCTTCGGGGTCAATCCGGGGATCCGCCAGAAGGCCGACAAGTGGGCCGCAGCCGGCTATCTCGCGGTCGCGCCCGACATCTTCTGGCGGTTCGCGCCCGGCGTCGAACTCAACCCCGATGTCGAGGCAGAATTGCAACAGGCCTTCGGCTATTTCCAGCAGTACGACGCCGCTGACGGGGTCTACGACATCGAATCGACGATCAAATGGATCCGCGCCAGCGAGGGCGTTTCAAAGGTCGGCTGTGCCGGGTACTGCCTTGGTGGACGCCTGGCCTATATGGCGGCGGCGCGCACCGATATCGACGCTTCGGTCGGTTATTACGGGGTGATGATTGACCAGATGCTGGACGAGGCGCACCACATCGCCAAGCCGCTGATGTTGCACATTCCGACCGCCGACCACTTCGTACTGCCCGCGGCGCAGGCCGCGATCCATGCCGGGCTGGACGATCACCCGCGCGTGACGCTGCACGACTATCCCGGCCTCGACCATGGCTTCGCCGCCGAAATGGGCGATCGCCGCGATGAGTCTGGAGCACAGCTGGCCGATGGCCGGACTGCGGCCTTCCTCGCGGAGCACCTGGCATGAGCGGCGCGCGCACGGGCGTTGCCGCCTGGCACGCCTATATGGAGAGCGGCGGCGATGCCGCGCTGCTCTCGGCCCAACTGGCCGACGACGCGGTGTTCCACTCACCGGTGGTTCACAGCCCGCAAGAGGGCAAGGCCAAGGTCATGCTCTACCTGCTGAGCGCCGCCAAAGTGCTCGGCAACGACAGCTTCAGCTATGTCCGCGAGATCGTCGAGGGCAACGAAGCCTTGCTCGAATTCACCTCGGAGATCGACGGAATCAAGATCAACGGAATCGATCTGATCAGCTTCGACGATTCCGGGAAAATCAAGGATTTCAAGGTGATGGTCCGCCCGGTCAAGGCGGTCAACAAGCTCTGGGAAATGATGGCGGCGCAGCTTCAGGCGGCGGGGTAACGTGCCTCATCGTGAAGATAGAAATCGCCGCGCCCCTGCGGGTTGACCGGCACTGTCAGGAAGTTAAGCGGTGCCGCCAGCACCCACAGCAAAGAGATCTGGCCAAGCGACCAGAACAGCACTGCAGACGCAGTACAGAAGCCGGCCCAGGCCCCGGCAAAGCGCAAGACCGCCCGCTGCAGACCGCGGCTGAAGGCCCATTCCTCATCACCCAGGACTTCGAGCAGCAGTTCGCTCGCGACCAGATGCTGCGATGCCGGAATCCATATCCGGTGCCCACCAAGCGCTGCGGTGTTGACTTGGACCGAAGCGTGAGCAGCGCCGCCTACGTGGACAAGAATCCCGCCGGCTTCGAGCATTGAAGCAACGACAAGTGCCTCAACCCGCGAGACCAGCGCAGCCACTGTAACCATGGCATCATCAGGCAGGTTGTCGTCCATTTGCTCTCCCGTTCAGGGTGAGGCTTGATAGTTCAACAGCTTGCGCAGGAAATCCAGCCTCAATTCGACTGCCACCAGCGGCAGTTCGGTCACCGCATAGCCATAGCGCTTCCAAGCCGCGGTCACGGCCTCGTCGCTCGCCACGGCCTGCTCCCAATCCTGGATTCGTTCTGCGTCCTGGACATATATTTGGGCCCAGGCAGGCGCGCGCATGATCGGGCCCTGATAGCGCAGGTCACGGCAGGCCTGATCCACCGCGCGCGGAACGGTCAGGCCCGATACGTCGAGAAAACCCACTACATCGGGAAAGCCGCGATCGAACAGCACCGGTCCGGGATGTCCGGCGTGACGCTCGAATTCGCGGCGGTGCGCTTCGGCCATGGCTTCGGCGAAACCGAGCGGATCGCTTGCCCGCAGCGCCATCCCGCCGGGCGACTTGAGCAGTTCGCGCGCGACCTCGGGAGAGGTCTGCACGCCGGCGGCAGCAGCAGCGTTCAGCAGGGTGGTCTTGCCTGCCCCCGGCGCACCGGTAAGAACCGCGTGCCGGGGAACGAGCAGGCCCATCCTATTGATTCATCGTCGCGAAGAAGTCCTCGTTGGTCTTGGAATCCTTCATCTTGTCGAGCAGGAATTCCATCGCGTCGACCGTGCCCATCTGCATCAGGATCCGGCGCAGCACCCACATCTTGGAGAGCTTGTCCTTGGCAACCAGCAGCTCTTCCTTGCGGGTGCCAGACTTGCCGACGTCGAGCGCCGGGAAGATCCGCTTGTCGGCAACCTTGCGGTCAAGCACGATTTCGCTGTTGCCGGTGCCCTTGAACTCTTCGAAGATCACTTCGTCCATCCGGCTGCCGGTGTCGATCAGCGCGGTGGCGATGATCGAGAGCGAACCGCCCTCCTCGATGTTGCGGGCCGCACCGAAGAACCGCTTGGGGCGCTGCAATGCGTTGGCATCGACACCGCCGGTCAGGACCTTGCCCGAGCTGGGCACCACGGTGTTGTAGGCGCGGCCGAGCCGGGTGATCGAATCGAGCAGGATCACCACGTCGCGCTTGTGCTCGACCAGTCTCTTGGCCTTTTCGATCACCATTTCAGCAACTTGAACGTGACGGGTGGCGGGCTCGTCGAAGGTCGAGGAGATCACCTCACCCTTGACCGAGCGCTGCATATCGGTGACTTCCTCGGGCCGTTCGTCGACCAGCAGGACGAGCAGGAACACCTCGGGGTGGTTGTCGGTGATCGCCTTGGCGATGTTCTGCAGCAGCACGGTCTTGCCGGTCCGCGGCGGGGCGACGATCAGCGCACGCTGGCCCTTGCCCTGGGGCGAGATGATGTCGATCACCCGCGCTGACTTGTCCTTGACGGTCGGATCGAGCGTATCGAGGCTGAGCTTTTCGTCGGGGTAAAGTGGGGTCAGGTTGTCGAAGTTGACCCGGTGACGGACCGCTTCGGGATCGTCGAAATTGACGCTCATCAGCTTGGTGATCGCGAAATAGCGCTCACCATCCTTGGGGGCACGGACTTCGCCTTCGACCGTGTCGCCGGTGCGCAGGCCCCATTTGCGGACCTGGTTGGGCGAGACGTAAATGTCATCGGGCCCGGCCAGATAGTTCGCTTCGGGGCTGCGCAGGAAGCCGAACCCGTCGGTCAGCACTTCGATCGTGCCCTGGCCGATGATTTCCTCGCCGTCGTCGGCCAGTTCCTTGAGGATCGCGAACATCAGATCCTGGCGGCGCAGGGTCGACGCGCCCTCGACGCCCAGCTCTTCGGCCATTTCGACCAGCTCGGCGGAGGTCTTCTTCTTGAGTTCTTTAAGATGCATCTTGGCTATCGTTCCGTGAAAATCGGGTCTGAAAATGGCCGGACGATCGATGGGCTTGGGGAAAGCGGATCGCGCCGCGCTTGTCTGCGCAGGCCTTGCCGGTCAGCCGCGCGGATAGGCGCTTGCAGCGGCGGCGTCAATCAAAACGGCCGCAGCACCACCATGATCACGATCAAGGCCGCAGCCAGACCCGGAACTTCGTTGAGCAGCCTGAGCTTGCGCCCGGTCAGTCGCCGCTCGCCGCGCCGCAGCGTCGCGTGATAGCCCGCCAGCCAGACGTGGTAAGCGGTCAGCGCCAGGACCAGCGCCAGCTTGGCGTGGAACCAGCCTTGCGCGAAGGCCCCGGTAGTCCAGGCCAGTGTCAGCCCCAGGACCCAGGTGACCACCAGCGAGGGCCACAGGATGATCCGAAGCAGCTTGCCCTCCCGGTCGAGCCACACGGCGTTCTCCGGCGATCCTTCGGGCGCTTCCTGGTGATAGACGAAATAGCGCGGCAGCATGAACAGCCCGGCCATCCAGAAGATTACGAAAATGATGTGGCCGGCCTTGAGCCAGAGGTAGGTCATCGCAAGTACCCAGTTCATGCAGCGCTATATAGGTCAGCCTTGCCAGTTTCGCACCATGTTCAGCAATTGCCCGACATGCTCGAGCGGCGTGGTTTGCCCGATTCCGTGCCCGAGATTGAAAATGTGCGGCCGATCGGCAAAGGCCGCGAGGATCCGCAGCGCCTGCTGTTCCATTTCCTCGCCGCCGGCCAGCAGCAAGAGCGGATCGAGGTTGCCCTGGACCGGCAGCCCAGTCGGCAACACCTTGTCGGCCCAGACCGGATCGATCGTTTCATCGAGGCCGAGCGCGTGAACCCCGGTTTCACGGGCATAGGCCGGCAGTTTCTCACCCGCACCCTTGGGAAAGCCGATCACCGGAACCTGCGGGAACCGCGCCTTGAGCGCCGCGACAATCGCTGCATTGGGTGCGATCACCCAGCGCTCGAACTCGGCCGGTGCCAGGCTCCCGGCCCAGCTATCGAACAGCTGCACCGCTTCGGCCCCGGCCACGATCTGCCCGGCCAGATATTCGATCGTGACCGCAACGATGGCATCGATGATCGCCTGGAACGCCGCCCGGTCGCGATAGGCCAGCTCGCGGGTGACATGCTGGTCGCGGCTGCCTTCGCCGGCCACCATATAGGTCGCAACGGTCCACGGGCTCCCGGCAAAGCCCAGCAGCGTCTTGCCCGGCGGCAGCTGCGCCTTGACCAGCTTCACGGTGTCATAGATCGGGCTCAGCCGTTCGGGCACGGCATGCAGACTGGCCAGTGCGGCATCGGCCAGCCGCGGCGACAAGTGCGGACCTTCGCCCTGCAGAAACTCCAGGTCCTGGCCCATTGCATAGGGGACGATCAGGATGTCCGAAAACAGGATCGCCCCGTCCATGCCGTAACGGCGCAGCGGCTGGATGGTGATCTCGGCCGCCGCCTCGCTGTCATAGACCAGCGCCAGAAATCCGCCCTTTTCGGCCCGCAGCGCGCGGTATTCGGGCAGGTAACGTCCGGCCTGGCGCATCAGCCATGCGGGCCTGGGACGGACGTTTTCCCCGCGCAGGGTATCGAGCAGCAAACCGGGCATCGCGCGTTATTCCAATCAAATACAAATAAGATTCTTATTAGGATTCAGGTGTAGTTGGCCTGTGGAAAGCGGGCACAAGCGCCCCTTGCCGGAATTCTCCCGTGCTGAACAGGGGGCGGGTGATCCCGAATCGCTGGCCTGACGCGTCAAGCCGGAGTTGTCCCCGCTGTCCCCAGCCTGTGGGGAACACTATCCACCTGTCCACAAGAGTCCGATCCGGACGCCGCTTGCGGGGAGCGATTGCCCGGCCGAACTTGTGCCCCTGTTCATCCCGTGGTTTATGAGCCCATTCGTCCACAGGGGTCCGATCGTCCGCCCATGCCGCGCCTGCATCTCCACCTGCTGTCGGATTCGACCGGCGAAACGCTGGAGATGCTGGCCAAGGCCGCCTTGGCCCAGTTCGAAGGGGCCGAGGTCGACCGCCACTTCTGGCCGATGGTCCGCTCGCAGCAACACCTTGACCGGATCATGGGCGAGATCGGGGCCAACCCGGGCCTCGTCTTCTTTACCCTCGCCAATGCCGAGATCCGGATCAAGCTCGAAGAGCGTTGCCGTGCGCTCGGGCTGCCGGTGGTTCCGGTTCTGGATGCGGCAGTCGCAGCGCTCGAAGATGCGCTGGGTCAGCACCCCCGCGCCCGGCCGGGCAGCCAGCACACGATGGATGAAGCCTATTTCCGCCGGGTCGATGCGATTCACTACACCATCGCACATGATGACGGGATCGGCTGGGAGAACTGGGAAGAAGCCGACATCGTTCTGGCCGGGGTCTCGCGCAGTTCGAAGACCCCGACCTCGATCTATCTTGCCAACCGCGGCTACAAGGTTGCGAACATTCCGATCGTGGTCGAAAGCCCGCCGCCGTCGGCGTTGTTCGGGTTGAAGCACCCGATGGTTGTGGGTCTGACTACCGCTCCGGAACGGCTGGTCCAGGTTCGCCGCAACCGCTTGCTGTCGCTCAACCAGGCGCCTGAGACGGCCTATGTCGATGCCGAACGGGTCGGGCGCGAGGTCCAATTTGCCCGGCGGATGTTTGCCGACAACGGCTGGCCGGTGATCGACGTCACCCGCCGCTCGATCGAGGAAGCCGCCGCCGCGATCATCAACCTCTATAACGAGAGCCGCGACGTCGCCCACGGCGAGGTGCGATGACCCTGATCCTCGCTTCGCAAAGCGCCTCGCGGCGGGCGATGCTCGACGCGGCGGGGGTTGTCTACGAGGCAAGGCCGGCGCACCTTGACGAGCGGGCGCTCGAAGCCGGGCTGGCCGGATTACCGCCCGCCGCAGTGGCGCTGGCGCTGGCCGAGGCCAAGGCGCTGGCGGTTTCGGCCGAACATCCCGGCGCGTTGGTGCTGGGCAGCGATTCGCTGGTCGAGGCAGGCGGGCGACGCTTCGACAAGCCGGCTGACCGCGCTCAGGCCGCCGAGCACTTGCGGTGGTTCTCGGGCCAGGCGATGCAGCTCCATTCCGCTGCGGCGCTGGCTCGCGACGGCGAGCTGGTCTGGGGGCACAGCGAAATGGCCGGCTTGCAGGTTCGCCCGCTATCCGAAGCGTTCATTGCCCGCTATCTCGCCGCCGAATGGCCGGCCGTGGCGGGCTGTGTCGGGGTATTCCGGATCGAGGGGCTGGGGGTGCAATTGTTCGAAGCAATCGAGGGTAGCCAGTTCACCGTGCTGGGCATGCCGCTGCTGGCCGTGCTGGCGGCGCTGCGGGACCATGGAGAGCTCGAAGCATGAGCAGCGCGGGCCGCCAGGATCGCCCGCTGCCGTTGCTGGCCGGCCTGATCGGCTGGCCGGTCGCGCAATCGAAGTCGCCGCTGATCCATGAATACTGGCTGCGGCAAATGGGGATCGACGGGCATTATGTGCGACTGCCGGTCCGTCCGGGTGAAGTCGCACGGGCCTTTCGCGGGATGGTGGCGCTGGGCTTCACCGGGATCCAGGCGACGATGCCGCACAAACGCGCCTGTTTCGATCTGGTCGATCACCATACGCCAGCGGCCAAGGCGCTGGGCGCGGTCAATACCGTGATCGTCGAGGATGACGGGACTCTCACGGGAGAGAACACCGACCTGCCCGGTTTCGTCGAACCCTTGCAGGGGCTTGATCTGACGGGTGAGCAAGTGACCGTGCTGGGCGCAGGCGGGGCGGCGGCGGCGGTGATTGCCGGGCTGGTTGGACTTGGTGCCCGCAAGATTGCCGTGGTCAACCGCTCACCCGAAGGCACCGCGCGGCTGCTTGAAGATATCGCCAGCACGCTGACGGACTGCGACGTGATCGAGGCCGGGTGGGACCGGGCCGACGCGCTGGCGGCGGAGAGCCGGCTGGTTGCCAACGCCACCTCGCTCGGGATGGAAGGCATGCCGCCGCTGGTCCTCGATGTGGCGGCCTTGCGCGCTGACGCAATCGTTTATGACATCATCACCCATCCCCACGAAACCCCGTTGCAGCGCGCCGCTGCCGCGCGCGGCCTGAGGACTCACGACGGGCTCGAAATGCTGGTCGGGCAGGCCCGTGAAGCGTTCCGGCGGTTCTACGGCGCCGAACCGCCCAAGCATGGCGACGCCGAATTGCGCCGCTTGCTGACAAAGTGACCCGGCCGTTCATCCTCGGGCTGACCGGTTCGATCGGCATGGGCAAAAGCGCGGTCGCGGCGATGTTTCGCGGGCTGGGCGTCCCGGTGTTCGATGCCGATGCTGCGGTCCACGAACTCCAGGGACCGGGCGGAGCCTGCCTCGCGCCGATCGAGCGGGCCTTTCCCGGCACGACCGGGCCGGATGGGGTCGATCGGCCCAAGCTGGGCGCTGCGGTGTTCGGCAATCCAGCGGCGCTCAAGCGGCTCGAGGCGATCGTCCATCCCGAAGTTGCCGAAATGCGCCGGGCCTTCCTGGCCGACAATGCCGATGCCCGGCTGATCGTCTTCGATATTCCGCTGCTTTACGAAAAGACCGGCCAGCATGGTCTCGATGCGGTGGCGGTGGTCTCCGCTCCAGCCGATGTCCAGCGCCAGCGGGTGCTGGCCCGGCCGGGCATGACCGAAGCGAAATTCGAGCAGATTCTGAAGCTGCAGGTCCCCGATGCGGAAAAGCGCGCGCGGGCCGATTACCTGCTCGATACCGGGGTCAGCCTGGCCGAAACGCGCCACGCGGTGCAGCGGCTTGTCCATGCGATAACCGCGCAGCAAAATTAGCCGCATTCCCCCTTGTAACCGCCCGTCAACAGGCAGATATCAATTCGGTAATGCGTGAGATCATTTTCGATACCGAAACCACCGGGCTTGATCCCAAGAGCGGTGACCGGCTGGTGGAAATCGGCTGCATCGAAATGGTCAACCGGGTCCCGACCGGGGCGACCTATCACTGCTATTTCAACCCCGATCGCGACATGCCGGCCGAAGCCGAACGGGTCCACGGGATATCGGCCGCCTTCCTCGCCGACAAGCCGCGGTTCCACGAACGCGCGGCTGAGTTCCTCGAATTCATCGGCGAAGAAGCCAAGCTGGTCGCGCACAATGCCGGGTTCGACTTTGGCTTCGTCAACTCGGAGCTCGACATGTGCGGCTTGCCGCCGCTGTCGCGCGAACGGATGGTCGATACGGTCGCGATGGCACGGATGCGCCACCCCGGGGCCAAGAATTCGCTCGACGCGCTGTGCACCCGCTACGGGATCGACCGCAGTCACCGGACCCAGCACGGCGCGCTGCTCGACGCCGAATTGCTGGCCCAGGTCTATGTCGAGCTGACCGGCGGACGCCAGATCGGCTTGTCGCTCGCGGCCGAGGCCGAATCGATCGAAATCACCACGCTTGCCGTCACCCGGCGCGAGCGCCCATTCCGTCCCGCCCGCCCCCATGGGGCAAGCGAGGCTGAACGCGCGGCACATGCCGCATTCCTCGAAACGGTGCAGTCACCCCTATGGAACGACTGAACCCGCTCGGGCCGTCCTGACAGGAGAAGAGAACCATGGACATTCGCGTATCGGGTCATCAGATCGAAACCGGCGAAGCACTGCAGGTGCATGCCCAGGATCGCCTGTCCGCGATAGTCGACAAGTACTTTCCCAAAGCCCTGTCGAGCAGTGTGACCTTCAACCGCGCTCCCGCCGCCGCGTTCCGTTGCGACATCGTTACCCATGTGATGCAGGGCATGGTCCTGAAGGGTGCCGGGATCGCGCAGGACGCGCACATCGCGCTCGATCAGGCGGCCGAGAAGATCGACAAGCAGATGCGCCGCTACAAGCGCCGGATCAAGGATCGCCACGAAGAGTCGGCCCATGCTGTGCGGACCGAGGAAGCGGCCTATACGGTCTTCGTCGGGCCTGACGAGGAAGCCGAGGAAGTGACGATCGACGCCCCGGTGGTGATCGCCGAAACCCGGGTCGATGTGCCCGAAGCGACCGTGTCCGATGCGGTGATGATGCTCGACCTGCGCAACACCAATGCGCTGCTGTTCAAGAATGCCGGGACCGGCAAGCACAACATGGTTTACCGCCGCGGGGATGGTTCGATCGGATGGGTTGAACCAAGTTGACGCGCAGGCTAAAGGCGCGCGCTATTCCGACCGGTGCGGAGGTTTTGTAGCAGCATCAGCCGCTGCCCGAACCTTCGCTGGTCCGGACGCGCAATTTTTTGGATTGGTCGCCTCAGATGACTGCACTTTTCACCCTGATGCCCGAAGCGGTTGGCACGATCGAGGCCGATAGCAAGCAGGCGATTCTCGACCAGCTGGCGCAGCGATTCGCCGGTGTCTACGGGCTTGACCCGGTGGTAGTGCTCGAGCGGATCGAAGAGCGGGAGAAGCTTGGCAGCACCGGCTTTGGCCGCGGCGTGGCAATTCCCCATGCCCGGATCCCCGGCCTCAGCCGCCCGGTCGGCGCATTCCTGCGCTTGTCGAACCCGGTGGCATTCGACGCTGCCGATGGCATGCCGGTCGGTCTGGTGTTCGGGCTGCTCTCGCCTGAATCGGCGGGTGCCGCGCATCTTCATGCGCTCGCCGCGATCAGCCGCTTGATGCGCGACGAAGCGATGCACCGCGCGCTGGACGAGGCACCCGGGGCCGAAGCGCTTTACGGCCTGCTCTCGAACTCGATCGAGAAGGACGCGGCGTAATCACGCGGCTGCCCGCCCACCTCGAAGTGGCGGGACTGATCCGGTCGGTTCAGGCCGCCGGCGGATTCGCCACAGTGCTGCGCAAAGGTGAACGCGAAGCCGGGACGATTCTTGTCGTACTGGCCGAAAAGGGCGCAAACCTGCGGCTGTTCGAGCGGATGCCAAGCCTGGAAACGGGCCGCGAATGGACCTGCACCAAGACCCAAGATACTGAAAATCAATTCGAATTCAGCGAATATCTGGAGCGTCGCGGACAGCGCGACCCCGATCTGTGGATGATCGAACTGGATATCGCGGATGGTGAACGGTTCATCCCGTAGACAGGTTAAGCGGGTTGACTTTGTTGCACTGCACAATCAAAGGCCCACCACTCTTTGATGCGGAGGCAGCGCGCGCGGACAATACGGTCCGGTGGGCCGGCACGCAGACGGGGGGCAGCCGGCAGGATCCCGGCTCGGGGTGATAGAACGGCTCAGGCCGCTTTTCGGTTCCCGGCCATCCTGCGTCAGGCGCGTCCACCGCCCAAAAAGACGATATTGTGAGTCCCAAGCTTCAAAAGGCCTCTGCTGCTGCAGTCGCCGCCATGATTGTAACGATAGTTGCCAGCGCCGGTGGTTCGGGCGCGGCGGCGCAGAACAGAGTTCCTGCGCCAGCCATCCAGGAACCAGTCCCCACAGCCAATTCGCAGTTGCTTGTCGCGCCGCTTCCGGCCGAGGCCCAGATTACGGTGCCGCAGGTTGTCGAAGCCCCCAAGGAACTGCCCGAAACGCCGCCGATCAAGGCCACCTCGCTGGTCGCGATGGTGTCCGCCCAGCCGCAGCTTGCCGAACTCCCGCGCGAACTGCAGTGCCTGGCCGGAGCGATCTATTTCGAAGCCAAGAGCGAATCACTGGCCGGCCAGCTTGCCGTCGGCCGGGTGATCGTGACCCGTTCGAAGTCGGGCCGCTTCCCCAATTCCTATTGCGGCGTGGTGTTCCAGCCGTCGCAGTTCTCGTTCGTGCACGGACGCTCGATGCCGGCGATCCCGAAAGCCTCGAAGCAGTGGAAGAACGCGGTGGCGATCGCCCAGATCGCGCACGCCAATTCGTGGACCAGCCCGGTCGAAGGCGCGATGTTCTTCCACGCGGCCTATGTCAGCCCCGGCTGGAAGCTGCGCCGGGTCGGCCGGATCGACAATCACGTGTTTTATCGCTGATTTGATTGAAGGCGGGACTGGATCCCGCCTTCAAGGTTTTCCGGGTCTCGCGCGAAGTCTTCGACGCTTGCCGGTCTAGCCCCGCGCTGAAAATTCCACCCACACCGGGGCATGATCGCTGGCCTTTTCCCGGCCGCGATGGTCCTTGTCGACCCCGCAGGCGATCAACCGGTCAGCCAGTTCGGGAGAGAGCAAGGCGTGGTCGATCCTGAACCCGTGGTCGCGCTGCCAGGCCCCGGCCTGGTAATCCCAATAGGTCCAGACCCCGCCCTGCGGATTGTGGGTTTCGAGCGCGTCGGTCCATCCGTCGCCGAGCAGCCGGAACCAGGCATCGCGCGATTCGGGCTGCATCAGCGCATCGTCGGCCATCGCCTTGGGTGACCAGACATCGCGCTCATGCGGGATCACGTTGTAGTCGCCCAGCACGATCGCCGGCACTTCCTCGGCCCTGATCGCCGCCATCCGCGTCCGCAGCCGCTCCATCCAGCGCAGCTTGTAGTCGAACTTCGGCCCCGGCTGCGGATTGCCGTTGGGTAGATAGATGCAGGCGACGCGGGTGCCGAACACCTCGGCTTCGAGATAGCGCGAATGATCGTCCTCGGGCTCACCCGGCAGGCCGCGCTGGACCTCGATCGGGGTCATCCCGTCGGCCAGGATCGCCACCCCGTTGAAACTCTTCTGCCCGTGCCACAGCGAATGATAGCCCAGCTTGTGAAACTCGTCGGCGGGAAAGCCTTCGTCCTGAGTCTTGATCTCCTGCAGGCAGGCGATCGCCGGGCGGGTTTCAGCGAGCCATTCGAGCAAACGCGGCAGCCGCGCCTTGATCCCGTTGATGTTGAACGTGGCGATCTTCATCAGACGGCAAAGCTGGAACCACACCCGCAACCCGCGCTGGCATTCGGGTTTTCGACCTTGAACGCCGCACCGCCCAGCGATTCGACGTAATCGACTACGCTGCCCGCGACCAGATCGAGGCTGACCGGATCAACTACCAGGGTAACTCCGTCCTGTTCGACCACCAGATCATCACCCTCGGGCGCATCGTCGAGCCCGAACTTGTACTGGAACCCCGAACAGCCGCCGCCCTCGACCGACAGCCGCAGGATTGCCGGCTTGCCCTGCTTGGCCGCAATCACCGCGACCCGCGCGGCGGCCGAAGGGCTGAGAGTCATCGTTTGAGCATCCATGGTGCCAATGTAGGGCTTGCCACCCCCATCGGCAAGAAATCACGCGCTCTGGATGTAACTGCGCATCGCCTCGGCATCGGCAACCACCCGGTCGATCCGGTACTTGACCAGATCGCCGATCGAAATGAACCCGAGCATTGTCTCGCCCTCGACGACCGGAAAATGGCGGATCCGGCGGCGGGTCATCTGGCCCAGCGCGTCGAGCACTTCGGTGCGCGGGTCGACCGTGATTGGCGGGGATGTCATCACTTCGCCGACCGATTTCTCGAGCATCGCCGGACCGTGCGCGGCCAGTTGATAGACCACGTCACGTTCTGAAAAGATCCCGGCGATCTTGCCCCCGGCGAAGACCGGCAAGGCCCCGATCCGTTTGTCGGCCAGAATCTGGACCGCCTCGGCCACGCTGGTGGTGGTTTCGCAGCTGACAATATCGCCGCCGCGTCCCTCGATCAGCCGCGCAATCGTCATGGCAACTCTCCGGGTCTGCTGTTGTTGACCGGATGATGACACGAAGCCCGGCGCTTGGCCAGTCAGTGTTATGCTGGACTTTCGTCGGCCGGATAGAGCCGGAATTCCTCGACCGGCTCGCCACCAACCAGGTGTTCCTGAATGATCCGTTCGAGCACCGGCTCGGTGCATGAATGGTACCACACCCCCTCGGGCC